>CBDUHU010000537.1:0-3348 GCA_965366725.1 uncultured Kangiellaceae bacterium | reverse complement strand
GATATGGGAAAACGTGAAGCAGATGTAGCATTAAGGTTTACCGACAAGCCACCAGAGCATCTGGTAGGTAAATGTCTGGTGACAATGCATAGTGCTATTTACGCGTCCCAAAGCTACCTTTCCGAACATAGCTCAGGTAATTTGATGACAGGTAACTGGATTGGTTATGGTCAGCAGGGTGAATATCCAGGCTGGGTTAAAAAGAGCGCCTACCCTGATCTTCCGGCAAAAGGAATATTTCCCAGCCTTCTGTTACAACTGGAGGCGACAAAAGCTGGGATGGGAATTGGAATGCTTCCCTGTTTTCTCGGAGATCCTGAACCTGATTTGGTACGTTTACCACCAGCTATCCCAAAGCCCAGTTATGATTTGTGGTTGCTTACTCATACAGATGTCAGAACAACAGCCAGATTAAGAGTCTTTACCGAGTATATTGCGAATGTCGTCAGATCACATCGTAATCTCTTCGAAGGTAAAGACTTCGAATCCACTATAGAAACTCCCGTTTGAAGCTAATCATCCATTAGAAAAAAATAGTTACTTGAAAATTCATTCAGTGCTTTGGAAGTCAATATGCACTCTGTAGTGTTTACTTTGCTTAAAAATCAGCCAGTTTACCTTGATCATGGACAATCTCTTACACACTATTCAGCTATCATCCATTTACCATGAACCGACTCAATCAGTAAAATCTCCAACACCTAGTATCACACGACTTAAGATCATCAATATCAAGGAAGAAAATGAGTCTAGCATTAAAAAGAATACGGGCGATCATTACCGATGAATGCCTGTTAAAAGGAATTGGCGCTGAACATATTGAATTGGGATGCGAACATGCTGAATATTTATTTGAACAAAACAACAATATTATCTCAAGTATCTACGCAGGGATCTCCGTCGCTCAAGGTCAGGAGAAAAGAAAAAAAAGTAACCGGATTATGTTATTTTAAGCCGCTTCAAATAATAATCAATTGACTCAGAGAGGACACCGCTAGACGGTGTTACTCTGAGCAGACCATTGCCCATCAAATATATAAAAGTCAGGATTAGTTAACCATATAGTTGGATGGAAACCACAGTTTTAATATACAGATTTCAATTAGTCTCTATTCCCGCACAAAACCTGAACAGGATAAAACCAGTAATTCTTTGTATTAACTGTTCATTTCCGGACAGTCTTCAGGAGAACTGTGCAAATATGAACAGCTATAAGCGCACTATTTTTTAAATTAAAAATATAACTTGTTGTTAAACATAGGTTAGTTTCCTAATGCCATGTTGGCACAGTTTCTGATATGTAATATGGAATACTAATTTATAGAGTCAGATAACAGAATGGATCGTCCATTATCTCCTGATAGCATCAACCATCAACGCAAACGATTGTGGGGAAAAGTGATCTTTAGTGTTGCTGTAATAGTTGCCCTGATTTATTCCATTCACTGGTTTTTCACCCCAAGCATTAAGCGAACAGATATTAGAACCGCGGTGGTCAAGAAAGGCACTATCAACGCCACTGTTAATGCCAGTGGTTTAGTCGTTCCCATGATAGAAGAAACAATTTCAAGTGAAATCAGCAGTCAGGTAAGTAAGGTTTATGCTCGTCCCGGTCAATGGCTGACCAAGGGCGATACCATTCTGCAATTAAATACTCAAAGCGTCCTTTTGTCGATTGACAAATTGAGTGAACAAATAGCATTGAAAGACTCACATATTGATGCCAAAAAGCTCAACCTGAAAAAATCGATTAACGATATTGAAAGTAGTCATGCTTTACTATCGGTTGATTTGGAGAGCCGGGTAGCTCGCGCATCCAGGCTAGAGCATTTGACAAAGACAGGAGCTTCATCACAGCAGAACCTACTTGAAGCTAAACTCAATATTAAACGTACTAAAATTGAAATGAAACAATTACTACAAGCGATCAAAGATCTCACATCAACTACTGAGGCGGATATTAGAGGTTTAAAACTTGAAAAGTCTCTTTTACAAAAGAGCTTATCTGAACAACAACGATTGCTTAAATTAGCCGAAGTTAAAGCATCTCGCAGCGGCGTGCTCAGCTGGTTAAAACATGACGAAGGAAGCAGCGTTAGTCTACGAGAACCCATCGCCAAAATTGCTGATACATCCCAATTGAGGGTTGAAGCAACGTTATCTGACTTTTATGCGCCCAGTCTTGTCACCGGTATGCGTGCAGAAATAATCCATAACCAGGAGAAACTTTTCGGTCAACTTGAAACCCTGGCTCCAACAATTGAAAACGGTGTTATGAAAGTGCTGATTGCATTAGATAATCCATCAAACAAGCAACTTCAACACAACATAAGAGTTGATGTAGGTTTAGTTACCAATACCGTAACCGATGCACATATTTTACCGATAGGCCCCTATGTCGAAGGATATGGAGTTCGTCAGGTATTTATTATTCATGGCAACAAAGCCATTCGTAAAGAAGTAGAAATAGGCCTAAGTAGCGCAAACTACTATCAGATTATCAGCGGTCTTGAGCAGGGGGAAGAAGTCATCATTTCGAATATGTCCGATTACCTTCACTTAAAAGAGATCATCGTTAACTAAGGAAAATGAAATGCTTAAATTAACTGACATTAATAAAACCTATCAAACAGATAAAATTGAAACAATTGCGTTATCTAATATAGACCTTGAAGTTAAGCGTGGTGAGTTTATTTCAGTAATGGGACCTTCCGGCTGTGGAAAAAGTACCTTATTAAATATCATGGGACTATTAGATCAACCCAATCAGGGTAAGATCTCTGTTGGTGATCAGCTAATCGAATCCTATAAAGATAAGCATATTACTCGATTAAGAAATGAAAAAATTGGATTTATTTTTCAGAGCTTCCACTTAATATCAGATTTACGTGTTATCGACAATGTAGAACTTCCTCTGCTTTATCGTAAAATCACGGCTAAAAAAAGACGTCAAATGGCCATGCAGGCATTAGAGAAAGTTGGCCTGAAAACCAGGGTCGATCACTACCCTACCCAACTATCCGGGGGCCAACAACAAAGAGTAGCTATTGCTCGGGCTATTGTTGGAAAACCAGAAATAATTCTGGCCGATGAGCCAACAGGAAACCTTGATAGTCATATGGGAAATGAAATAATGCAAATTCTGGAAGAGCTACATAGTAATGACAACGCAACTATTGTAATGGTAACGCATGATGAAGAAATGGCAAAACGAACCCAACGGACTGTTCGGGTATTTGATGGTCAGATAGTTCACTAGTAATCCATTAGTAGAGGAATATGACATGTTAAAAAACTATATTGTCACTGCCTGGAAGGTATTTCTAAGGCGTAAATTTTTTACCTTTA
>CBDUHU010000536.1:0-3355 GCA_965366725.1 uncultured Kangiellaceae bacterium | reverse complement strand
TAAGCGTCAACGTAGAATGAGAGCAGATGACTTCTCACGACGGTTAATGGCTGAAAATAAAGTATCTGCTGATGATTTTATTTATCCGGTATTTGTTCTTGAAGGTGAAAATAAAATAGAAGCTGTGGCTTCAATGCCGGGAGTCGAACGAAAAACTCTGGACCATTTAATGGTAGAGCTTGAAGAAGTTTGTCATTTAGGGATCCCGGCAATAGCGCTTTTTCCCGTTATTAGCAGTGGTAAGAAGTCTCTGCTGGCAGAGGAGGCCTATAATCCGGATGGATTAGTTCAACAAGTAGTAGCAGCAATTAAGCAAAAGTATCCTGAACTTGGCGTTATTACTGATGTCGCTTTGGACCCATATACCAGTCATGGCCAGGATGGGATTATTGATGACAATGGCTATGTGGTAAATGATCAGACACAGATACTTTAGTTCTGCAAGCGATCAGTCATGCCAGAGCGGGGGCAGATATTGTGGCACCATCGGATATGATGGATGGACGTATCGGTGCAATTCGTGAGGCGCTGGAAGCAGAAGGATTTGTTAATACCAAAATCCTGGCTTACTCAGCTAAATATGCATCGGCATTTTATGGACCTTTTCGTGATGCGGTTGGCTCTTCGGGAAATCTTGGAAAAGCGGATAAAAAAACCTATCAAATGGACCCTGCTAATGGTGATGAAGCATTCCACGAAGTTGCGCTTGATCTGAATGAAGGTGCTGATATGGTTATGGTTAAACCCGGAATGCCATATCTTGACGTGATTTATCGGGTAAAACAGAACTTCAAAGTGCCAGTGATGGCTTATCATGTTAGTGGTGAATATGCGATGCTCAAGGCGGCTTCGGCCAATGGTTGGATTGATGAAAAAAAATGTGTGTTGGAAGCAATGACTAGCTTTAAGCGAGCAGGTACAGATGCAATACTGACTTATTATGCCAAAGACGCAGCAAGATGGTTAAGTGAATTATAATACTTAAGTCCTGTTCAGGTTATTTAGTAAGGAGCCACCGGTGAATGTAACAGTCAACTCAAATATCGTTTCATGTGATTGGTTGTTTGCGCAACTGGAAGATCCAAACCTGATTATTCTTGATGCTACCATGAAAAAAAAGCCAAATGGTGAGTTAATTACTCAGCAATTTGTCTACATTCCAGGGGCTCAGGAATTTAATTTTGACACTGAAATTTGCGATCAGAAAAGTTCATTGCCGCATATGATGCCCGAGGCCAAAGCTTTCACCGAAAGTGCTCGTGCCAGAGGGATAATGGATGATTCTACGATTGTAATATATGATGCAATGGGGATTTTTTCTTCGCCAAGGGTTTGGTGGATGTTTAAAGCAATGGGGCATGATAAAGTTTATATTCTTAATGGTGGTTTACCACATTGGATAGAGTCAGGATATGCTACAAGCAGTCAGTTAGCGAACAGAAACCAAAAAGGCAACTTCCAGGCACGATTTATCGATAAGATGGTCTACTCCTCAAACCAGGTAAATAAGGCTATCAACTCTACTGATGTTCAGGTTATCGATGCGCGTTCGGTCGAACGTTTTAATGGTATTGAAGAAGAGCCCCGTAGTGGTTTACGCAAAGGTCATATTCCCGGTTCTGACTGTTTGCCATTCAGTGACTTAATTCAACAGGGCCAATACCTCAGTCGACAAGATTTATCTGAAAAATTCCAAAAACTTGTTCGCACTAATACTCGTCAACTGGTATTTAGTTGCGGCTCTGGCGTAACTGCTTGCGTACTTGCATTAGCAGCGGACGAATGTGGTTATAAACAGCAGGCTGTTTATGATGGTTCATGGAGCGAGTGGGGTGCGGATGAGCAATGGCCTGTGGAATAAAACCTATTCGCTTGACCATGCTCTTATCTGCTTAATTTCTTCACGAGGTATTTGTAAGGATCTCAGAAACTCTTGATGAGCTTCAGGTTTTAGCTTTTCAAACTGGCAATGCCAATTGCGCATTGCTCGTTCGTCCATACCGGAGCTTTGCATTATTTCAGCCCATTCTTCTTTTGTTATATTTTTTTGACTTAGTAGCTCTGGGGCATCGAGAAACTTTACGATTGCAAGTTGTTGTTGTTTGAGCTTTTTTATTTCCAGTTCTATCTGGTTAAATTGTTGGCTTAAAATATTTCTTTGAAGATTAGACTGAGTTCTTTCAAGCAACTCTTTAATGTGAGTAATTGAAAGTCCAAAAGAGCGATAATTGATAATTAATTCGAGCTTTGCTTTTTCCTTAGAGCCATACCAGCGATAACCATTACTTGAACGTGAGGCTGGCGAGAGTACTCCTGAATTTTCATAGTAAAGTATAGTACTTCGCGAAATATCGAAGGACTTAGCTAATTGACTGATTGTTAACAAAGGATCGACCATAATTGTTTACTATTATTATCAGGTTAGACTCAACTACTATAGACAAGTCAAGCCTGTCATTTATCTCAAATTAGAGATATGTCTAAAGAATTGTTCAAAAAAATATTTTCATATAGCCATATCTATCATAGCAGCTTCTTGTTATTCTTACTGGTTAAAGTTTTTTATTTATTGATAGTTTTAGCTGGCCTGGATAATGTACTCGGAGAGGTTCTTCAGGCGACTAATGTAAGGATCAAAATTGTTAACTAAACCGCTGGCATATAAAGGACCTCCAGATCATCTTTTGCAGTTCTTCCCCTTGCCACTATTGTATCAAGGTATCGGGTTGCTGTTGGACGAGATGTTATTGGACTGGCAGCATTTTCGCGAAGAGCAGTGTGTAAACGGTGTTTTTTTATTCGGTGAAAAGCTTATTAAAGCCCGATTGTCATGGCCATTCGATCGAGCGCCCGAAAATAATCACTGTGATTGCCTGATAGAGAATGAAATTAATACTCAATCAGAGGAGCGGCAGATAAGCTGTCCTCACCTGGCTGCTCTTGCAATAGAGTCCAAAGTCAGGATTGATCGGCTACCTTATTCAGTTAAGCAACTGGAGTCTTTTGAAAGTGAGTGGGAATATCTTTTTAATTGGTTAGCAAAGCAGTGTTTTGATCCTTTCCCCAATATGGCAAGACATAGGGTTATTTATATTCTCGATAAACAAGATGATCAGTTCACTGTTAGTTTGCATAAAGCTTACCTGACTCAGAAAAATGAATATCAGAAGAAAGCGATTCTAAGGATCAATACTAATATCAGGGAGAAATTACCAAAATTTGTTAGCTTGAATGACCAACAGGTACTTGATGAAATTCAGCAGATACTGACGATTAATTCGTCATTAAAACTTGCTGATAATCTTTTTCCGTTAGAACACACTACATCGAATAATCTATTGGAAAAAATAGTCCT
>CBDUHU010000535.1:0-3359 GCA_965366725.1 uncultured Kangiellaceae bacterium | reverse complement strand
AAAGCCCCACCAGTTTTACGTTTGGAAGGATCTACTGAAATAATTGCGATCGTTTTATCTTCAAAATCAAGTAAGAATCGACGGACTAGCTCATCCACCAGTGAAGATTTCCCTGCACCACCAGTTCCGGTAATCCCTAGAACCGGGGTTTTTGATAATTTTGCGGCTTCTCTAACTTTTGTCAGTATCTGGTTATTGTCTTCAGGGAAATTTTCTGCGCCAGAGATCAGACGTCCAATTTCACGATGGTTGTCAGTGGAGGGGATGGTTTCGCTCACATTATTTCCAGTGGCAAAATCAGACTTCTGGATGAGATCGTTGATCATACCCTGCAATCCCATTTCTCTACCATCATCAGGCGAGTAGACGCGGGCAATACCATGTTCATGGAGTTCTTTGATTTCTTCTGGAAGAATAACACCTCCACCACCTGCAAATACTCTGATATGGCCACAACCCTTCTCATTGAGCAAATCAACCATATACTTAAGGTATTCAACGTGTCCGCCCTGGTAAGAAGTCATCGCAATTGCTTGAACATCTTCCTGGATAGCGCAGTCGACCACTTCCTGAACACTTCTATTATGCCCCAGGTGAATAACTTCGCAGCCACTTGCCTGGATAATTCGGCGCATAATATTAATTGCTGCATCATGTCCGTCAAAAAGTGATGCGGCCGTAACCATACGAATTTTGTGAGTTGACTGGTAAGGTTGTTGATTTGCTTGAGACATTGCGTACCTTCTTAATCTAAGCGAACTTAATGAAAATTAATCAAGTTCTGATTGTGGTAAAGCCAGAGACTGGTATTTCCGGATTCAGTTGAATTTACGAGGCGCGGATTATAGCAAAAATAGCCATTTGAGCGAAGTTTCAGCAGCAGGATTGACCAGTTATCGGGGATATTTTTATTCTCCGGAGATTGGTTTTTGAGATAAATCATCAGGATCTAGCGCTGAAGACTAATTTTCCGTAGCGGTAACCCTTCTTTTTGTGGTTAAAGACTGATCTGAAGAGAATTAAAAAAAGTTATATAAAACTGTTTTGAATCAAAGAATTTTCATTGGTTTAAGGTTAAATTGGTGATCTTTTATAGCCGCCTAAGGAAAGATTGATGCAACAAGACCAAGTTCAGGCCGACAATCCATTGTCACAACAACAACGCAAGTTAGCCGCAGTCGCTCAGGGCTTGTATTTGGTGAACATTACAATTTTGCCAATCTTTGCATTTATTATTCTTATTTTTCTTTATTTTAAAAACAGTGCTTCAATGCATATGACGACCCTTTGCCATTTTCGTCAATCTATTTTGGCGAATATCCTTTCGGGCTTTTTGTTATGCGTAGTTAGTTTAGTGATATTATTGACAGGTAGTTTTGATTCTCCATACACTTGGATGATTTTACTTCTCTACTTTATCAGTATTCACTCTGTGTTGATTTTATACGGCGTTTTCGGATTGATAAAAGCGCTTGCAGGTGATGCATATCAGTATCCGATAATCGGTAAGTGGTGGTATTAGTCTAGCGGACTATTTCAAAAAAACGGTTTAAGTTTTTTCGAATCATGTTTTTCAATTCGAACGCGACCATCTGTTTTACATAATCAGCTACGAACAGAGGTTCGCAGCTGACCGTTTTTTGTTTGAAATTAGTGAAGCTATTTAATGTCTTCGGCAGGTGCTATCCCAGCTGGAAATGGCATCGCTTTTAATTGACTAACCGGTTGCTCCTTAATTTTAGTTTTTAAGTAGTCAATTGCTGCCGTTAATTGTGCATCTTCTCCACGATAAGTTGCATGGGGCAGGTTATCAACTTCAATCGTGGGTTCAACACCATATCCCTCAATCACCCAACGGCCGTCAATAGCATATTGTGGATATTCCGCAACTCGGGCAATACCGTTATCCACCAGCCTATTGCCTCCGCTTAACCAGACACCAGCACCCGCTGTTTGCTTACCAATAATAGGAGCAAGATTGAGCGCCTTGATCCCTGCGGCAAATGTTTCACCATCTGAGTAGGTAAACTGATCAGCCAGAACCACCAGATGGCCTCTGAATGTTTGTTGCATATTCGTTGATGGTGTGCCAATTGTTGGTTGCCAGAATGCCCAGGCCCGGCGCAATAATTTTTCAATAATCCAGCTATCGATATTACCACCACGATTACGTCTTACATCGATAATCAAGCCTTGTTTCTGGTAGTTAGCATAGAAGTCCCGGGCAAACCTGGCGATATCCCGAGAGCCCATTGCATGGATATGCAAATAGCCAATATCATCATGGGAACTTTCAACAGCCCTGGATTTCTGGTTAACCCAATCATTATATCTTAAGCTGTAATCACTATTAGTTGATGCAGGGGTAATGATACGCTTTAGCGACGTCTTTCCCCGTTGCAGTGTTATTAATACCTGTTTTCCTGCCTGATTGCGTAGCAGCGTGTTCAGGTCAGCAATGGTTTTTACCGGCTTACCGTTGAGTGAAGTTATGATGTCTCCATGTCGCGCTTCTACCGCAGGATGCAACAGGGGAGAGGCCTGCATTGGAAGTTCCGGGTCATGGCGGTAGATATGACTAATTTGAACGCCCTTGCTGGTTTGTTCGTATAAAGCCCCAAGTACCGCCGCTTTTGGAGCCGATTCGTCGGTAGGGTAGTCGCCACCTCTAACTTGCGAGTGCAGCGCATTCAACTCTCCCATCATTTGTGCAAATACATCGTTCAATTCATATCGGTCGGTGAGACGTGCCAATAATGGTTGGTATTTTTGTTTCATTTTTCCCCAGTCTACGCCACGCATATTTTTGTCGTATAGTGAGTCTCGGTGCATCAGCCAGGCATCATGAAACATTTGTTCCCATTCACTAGCGGGTGATATGAGTAACTGCCAGTCCTTGGTTGCTACTTTTGATTGCTGTGGATCTTTAGGAAATTTTGCGCCGACATCAACAATAAAAAGGTTATTATTATTATTTCCCTGTTGGCGAACAAACATTCTTTTTGCATCGTCTGACAGACTGTATTGAGCAACATTTTTTGCGAATGTTTTTATTTTGGGCGAAGGTTCTATTTTTATTGCGCTAATTGATGGCTTGCTTTCTGGTTCTGAGATTTGATCCATTACGTAAATAAATTTGTCACTGACTTTTAAGCTTGAGTAATTACCTGACGGAACCGGCACTTGCCACAGTCGCGAGCTGATTTTTTTCCAGTTTTTCTGGTATGTTCGGCTGTTAGACACATTTTTATCTTTCTCCTTCTCACTAACTGTCATTAGTTCATTGCTATCCATAAAAGGAAATTGTGTCTCTCCAGTTAACCCATAAGCATAAATGAGTGCTCGTCTATCAAAACTGG
>CBDUHU010000534.1:0-3360 GCA_965366725.1 uncultured Kangiellaceae bacterium | reverse complement strand
CTGAATGGCGTCTAAAGAACTCTTAACAAAATTCTCACTGGTAACTACTTTTGCAATAGCGAGGTCGGTGGTTACATTTCCTCCATTGTTGAATACATATCCTGCTTTGTAGAGCATGGTTCTTGCAGTTTCGAGGCTAATTTTCATATCCGCTATCTTGTGAGATATTGCTTGATACTTACTAATTGACTGGCCACCTTGTTTTCTTGATTTGCTGTAATCAACACATTTAGCTAGGAGTCGTTCCATTTCGCCAACATTAATAATAAATGAGATAAGCACTTCCCATTTCATTACGTAAGTAAATATCGAAAAACCTTGTCCTGGTTTACCAAGAATATTATCGTCAGTTAGTTGACAGTCATCAAAATAAAGGTCACAAATTGGTGAAGAGTTGAGTCCCATTTTTTTTATCGGAGAGCCGATAGTAAAACCTGGAGTTGATTTATCTATGATAAATGCGGTAAATCCACCAAGAATGCCTGCTTTACTATTGGTACGTGCGTACACGATAAAGGTGTCCGCAATAGGACCGTTTGAAGTAAATGTTTTACTACCATTTAATAGATAACCGTCTTCATTTTTTACCGCAGTGGTATTCATGTCCCAGGCATCTGATCCACTTTCAGTTTCGGTAATCGCATGAGCGCCGATTTTTTCCCCAGAGCAAAGGTCTGGCAGGTAGTGGGATTTTTGTTTGTCATTAGCAAATCTTTGAATTGGTATACAGGTGCTAACTATATGGGAGGAGACAGTAAAACTTAGACCTTCATCGTCACAGATATTGCCAAAGGTTTCTAATATATACATAGTTGTTAAAACGTCTTGTTCTAATCCACCATATACTGTTTCTATCGGCAGAGACAATACCCCCATTTGTTGAACAATTCCCCATTTCTTTTTGAAAATATCTTCACTGCTTTCGCCGCTGTATTTTTCACAAAGCGATGGTTGCCATTCGCGAATGGTATTTCTTAAGTCTTTCTGTTCCTCTTTCCACTCGATCATTTAAGATTCCTGAAATAGCTAGTGTTATGGTTCGACTGGTATACTAAATCATCTTTTACCGCTTTGTGACCTGTACTTGAGTGCAGTGTTTATCTCACCTTCTGTCGCGAAATCTTATCCTGTCCATAAGGCCAGTTGTTCAAAAAAAATAACTGGTCAGAATATGTAGCCATGTTCGGTTTTATTAGCCTTTATTCCGTTTATGTGTTCAAACTGGACGAAGATAGACATTAATACAGGCTTGAGAATATAGGATTTTTTCGTTGTTTTCGGTTACTACCTTCGAACGCAATGTGAATACTTAAACAAAATCACCAATTATTTGGGGGAGTCACAATAATGGGTAAACGAGTAGTAGTCACTGGTATCGGAATTGTTTCCAGTATTGGTAATAATTGTGATGAAGTAATAACTTCTTTAAAAGAGAATATTTCTGGTATTGAATCGGTTCCTGAGTGGTCTGAGTATGGTTTCAAAACTCATGTTGCAGGCACTATAAAACTTCCTGATATAAGTACATTAAGACAAGATTTCGGTGCCAAGGCGCGTTACATGGATCTTTCATCAATCTACTCTTTGATTTGTGCTGAGCAGGCTATTAAGGACAGTGGGCTGAGCGTTGAAGATCTGAAGAGTGAGAAAACCGGTTGTGTTGCTGGAAGTTCTTTTAGTAACTCTGATCCTTTCGTACAAGCCGCAAATCGAATCGCTGGACGAGAAAATGATCTAGGTCCGTTTGATATTGCCAGATCACTGTCAAATTCAATTCCTGCAAGTTTTTCTTCTTATTATGGAATACGAGGCAGAAGCTACTCCATTGGTTCCGCCTGCGCAACTTCAGTACATAACGTGGGACATGCTTGCGAACTGATCAAAAGTGGTGCTTGTGATGTCATTCTTGCTGGCGGAGCGGAAGAACTTTCCCCGATTCTAACTTGCAAGTTTGACGGTGTAGGTCGAGTGATGTCGAGGCTTTATAACGATAACCCGACTAAAGCATCCAGAGCCTATGATAAAGACCGCGATGGTTTTGTTATTAGCGGTGGGGCGGGTATTGTCGTGCTTGAAGACTATGACAGAGCTGTTAAAAGAAAAGCACATATTTACGGTGAAATTACAGGCTTTGGAGTGAGTTCTGATGGCTATGACATAATTAAACCAGATCCTGATGGTACAGGTTGCTATCGCTGCATGGATGAAGCAATCAAGGATGCAGGTTGTAAGCCAGAAGAAATCGACTACATCAATTCTCACGGAACCTCAACCAAACGTGGTGATGTAGTTGAAGCAAGGTCAATCAGTAAATTGTTTGGCGACCATCCGGTTAAAGTCTCTTCGACAAAATCTCTAACAGGCCATGGAATTGGAGCGACCGGTGTGCAGGAACTTATTTATTGTCTACTGATGATGAAGGAAGAATTTGTTGTTGCGTCGGTCAATATCGAGAATCGAGATAGTGAGTTTGATGATATCAATATCGTTATGGAAAATGAATCGTGCAAACTCAACAGAGTGTTAACTAACTCATTTGGTTTTGGTGGTACTAATGGTTCTTTAGTTGTAGAGCGATGCGATAGCTAGAGAAAAATTTAAGTCAATGTAATTTTAATTGTAATTTAATCGAGGGTAAAAAAATGGAAAGAGAAGAAATTAACAAAACTGTGAAAGAGATTATTAATCGTTCTTTGCTTAAGCCAGTAGAAATCAAACTGGAAGACCGGTTGACTGAAGATCTGGGGCTGGATTCTATCGGTTATATAGAGCTAAGTACAGGCTTGGAAAAAGCTTATAGTGTTGATATTTCAGATGAAGATATTGAAGGTTTTTCAACAGTACAGGAAGTTGTTGATGCGGTTCTTGTCGCGCCAACATTTGCGGCAGAAGAAGAATAAAATCCTGCTACCGACATTTATTTTTTTGGAAGAAAATTAAATATGAATATAAAACAAAATATCGATATGAGTGTGGCGGAGAGACATAACCTGTCGGTTACTGATCGTGTACCAAAGGGCAATAGTCATAATACTAACTCACTTGAAAAGCGGATTTCCTGGTTTAATGAGAAGTTTGATTTTAATCTGGATGCTTTAAAAGAACATAAAATAGACCCTCGAAGATTGCGTGGTGTAGTTGAGAACTTTATCGGCGCAGTACATATTCCGATTGGACTAGCAGGACCTTTACAAGTCAATGGTAATTATGCTGATGGTATCTTTATGGCACCATTTGCAACAGTTGAAGGTGTTATTACTCTTTCAGCTACTCGTGGTGCAAGAGTTATTAACGATTCGGGCGGTCTTAGAGTAAAAGTTTTTAAGCGACAAATGACCAGAGCTCCGGTTTTTCAATTTA
>CBDUHU010000533.1:0-3362 GCA_965366725.1 uncultured Kangiellaceae bacterium | reverse complement strand
CCTAAAGTAATCGTACCGGTTTTGTCTAAAATCATTGCTGTAATTTTGGAGGCTGTTTGTAATGCCTCTCCATTTCGGATCAACACACCAGCCTCAGCTGCTTTACCAACACCAACCATCACTGACATAGGAGTAGCTAAACCTAGCGCGCAAGGACAGGCAATAATCAACACTGTAGTTGCCGAAACAATCGCAAAGGCCACTGTTGGTTCAGGCCCAAAATTAAGCCATATTAATGAACTTAATACCGCAATGATCATCACAACCGGCACAAAGTAAGCAGAGATCACATCGGCTAACCGGCCAATAGGAGGCTTGGAGTTTTGCGCCCGTTTAACCATATTAATAATTTGTGCCAACGCAGTGTCCTTACCAATTCGCGTAGCCTTAAAAACAATTGAACCTGTTTTGTTAATAGTACCTGCAACTACCTCGTCATCCTGTGCTTTTTCGACTGGCATTGGCTCGCCTGTTAGCATGGATTCATCTATCGCAGTATGACCCTCAACTACCAGCCCATCCACTGGAATCTTTTCACCAGGCCTTACCCGTAAAATGTCACCCATTAAAACCTGCTCAATCTCAATATCCATTTCTTTATTATCACGGATTACTCTTGCTGTTTTAGGCTGTAATCCAATTAACCTTTTTATCGCTTCAGAGGTTCTTCCTCTCGCTTTTACTTCTAAGGCAAGGCCTAGGTTAATTAAACCGATAATCATTGCTGTGGCTTCAAAATAAACATGCCTCGCCATTTCAGGTATCAGGTAAGGAAAGAAAATAACCACCATAGAATAGAACCAGGCGGTTCCAGTACCTAAAGCAATCAATGTATCCATATTGGCTGTGTGATTTTTAAAAGACTTCCATGCGCCGATATAAAAGTGCTTTCCCGAAAAAAACATCACCGCGCCACACAATAAGCCAACCAATAGCCAAATTCCTCGCTCCATTGTTGTGTCAACGGTCATAGGACCACCGGCCAAACTGTAGATCATCAGGGGAACACCCAGCGCCAATGCGATGCCCATTTCACGGATCAACCGCTGGTAATAGTTCCAGTCGGCTTGCTCTTTTTCATCAAGCATTTTCTCATCAGAATCTCCCTGACTGCTTTTAGCGTTATAACCTGCATTTTCGACTGCTTTGATTAAACATTCAGTGTCTGCTTTACCGGTAATAGTAACGGTGCGCAATGCAAAATTCATTACTGCAGTTTCAACTCCTTTCACTTCTTTTAATGCAGTTTCAATTTTTCCAACACAACTGGCACAACCTGCGCCTTCGATGATTAATTCCTGAGTGGTTAAATCAGAACTAGCAACAGCTGTATTTTCGTTATTTAATTCCATTTTTATTTTCCTCACTAAAAGACTGATAAAAATATTAATAAATAGATTCTGTTCATACTCACACCAAGATTATTTTCATCACTAATCTCTTGCGGTTAATATTTGATACTGCTCCGGGGTTAATTCCGGTAACTTTTCCAGGAATGCAACCATAGCCCAAATCCTCTCATCATCATGTGTTAGTCCCCAGGCTGGCATTCCCGATGCTTTAATACCGTGCTTTATGACCCAGAACCTTTTTCTTGTTAATGCATCTTGATTACCATGCTCGTGCTTATCGTCATGTTTTAAAGCAAGATTGGGTGGAGCTGGATATAGACCCATACTCAGATCACTTTCTTTCTGTCCTGGTTTTAAATGACAGGAAGAACACATATCATTGTAATCTGCACCACCGGATAATAATAATGATGGATCTTTTAATAGAGGGATTGCTATATCTTTAGAAGCCCTTTCAATTGCACGCTCTCGTGTTTGTTCTAAAAGCCAATAAACGGGTTTGCTATGCGGTGTATCAGCACCAATAGAGAAAAGTCCGGAATAGATAAATAAACTAATACCGGTTATTCCGATAAGCAACAAAGAGAATAAAAAACTGGCTTTTTTCATTCGGACATCCTAAATTGTTAAACTAAGAAGCTCGCCTATCAATGGCGAGCGTAAATCATGGTTATCAAGTAAGAAAACTAGTGCTTATGTTCTTCACTTTCTTTCTTTTCAGTTGATTTATTGTGTTTCATTTTTTTATTGTTAATTTTATCTTGATTAGCCTGTTTAGAGTGTTCATCTTGATGTTGGGTTATTTTTGATTTCGCCTGCTTTTCACACTTTATTATCATCGCCAGGATAACCGGATCGGTCATATCTATTTTTTTATTTTCTTTCTTCATTTTTTCAAGTGGCGTGCAATTGGCTTTCTCTGCTTTTTTAGCATGCAGTTTAGGATCGTGAGCGTTCGCAGTCAATGAAAGAGCAGCGAATATGACACTCATTAATAAAGTTTGATTTAATTTTTTCACAATAAATACCTCAATAGTCCAATTATATTTTAAGAGGAGGCTTTTACCTCCAGCTTAATTACACGCTAATGACTTTTTCTTTTTGGTTTGTAGTCTCGAGAAGATGAATGGGTGTGAACTACTTTCCACTGACCATCAACTAATCTAAATAAGAAGGTTTGATAACCTGACTTGTCAAATGTTCTATCACTATTTTTTACTTTTCCTTTTACCCTTGTATCGGCAACCGCCCATGCAAAAGTCCGCTGTTTGCCACCTTCATAAGTCACTTCTATATTTGAAAAATCGAGTTTCAAATAGTCAAGAGCATCTTTTTCTGGTTCAACATGGTGATTAACCAGACTATCTAGCCCTGCGTTTTGCCCGCCTGACTCAACATAACGAGCGCCTTTAAAGTCTAAAAAGTTCTTTCTAAACGGCTTGCCATCACCATTTTCCCAGCCATATTTTATTCGTTGAATAATATGTGTGATTTTTTGTGTATCAGGATCTTTTGACTCATTCACTTTTTTAGTATGTTGGTCCTGACCATGAGCGAATGCTGTATTTGAGACTAAGCCTGCAGTTAGAAAACCTATTGTGGTTAAATAAGTTAATTTGTTTTTCATTTTAATTTTAGTGTCCTCTATTTTAATTTAGCTATAACCAGTATTGAAATTGATTAGAACTACTCATCGTTTATAATATTTTGAGTATTGCTTGATTTAATGTTTTAGCGACTGTTTACGCCACAAAAAATAAACCGCAGGCACAACCAATAAAGTTAAAAGCACGGCGCTAAGCATACCGCCAACCATTGGCGCAGCAATTCTACTCATCACTTCCGAGCCTGTCCCCGTGCCATATAAAATTGGCAGCAAACCAGCAATAATTGCTGCCGCGGTCATCATTACCGGGCGTACGCGCATACCTGCGCCATTTAAAACTGCTTCTGTCAATCTTGTAACAGATGGCTTTAAACCCTTTAATTCACTATTATTGAGCATTTTCA
>CBDUHU010000532.1:0-3363 GCA_965366725.1 uncultured Kangiellaceae bacterium | reverse complement strand
AATGATGGGAGGCAATATTGACGTTTCCAGCGAAGAAGGCAAAGGTTCAACCTTTACCCTCCAGCTGAATAATATTGCGATTAGTTCAATTAGTCAGGCAGCTAACAAAGCCAGGCAAGCATCTGGAGTAATCGAATTCAACCCATCAAGCGTTCTCCTGGTAGACGATATAGAAACCAATAGGCGATTAATCAAAGAACAGTTTGATGGCTCAAATATCCTTTTCATTGAAGCTGAGAATGGTCTTCAGGCCATTGAAATAGCAAGAAAAGCCAAACCTGATTTAATCGTTATGGATATTCGTATGCCTGTTATGGACGGTTTTAAAGCGAATACAGAACTAAAAAAAGAGGCTGCAACATCCCATATTCCAGTAATAGCATTAACAGCATCCATTTCCAGAAATGACATTGAAGAAATTGAACACAGTTTTGATTATTTCTTACAAAAGCCAGTTCCTAAAACAGAGGTAGTTGAAGCCTTTAAACAATTTATCGGATATAACAATCAACCTGGTCAGGGTAACCTGGAGAATTCGATAGAAACTTCGTCTACTGACGACAACTCGACTCATAACTTACCACTACTCTTACAAGACTTGCAGAAAGAACACGACGGGATCTACCAGTCAGCCCTGTCCAGTGGACTTTTATCAGATATAGAAGAGTTAGCTGACAATATTCAACAGATTGGAAGCAAACATCAAAGTGATATTGTAAGCCAGTATGGTAAAGATTTAATTCACGCGGTTGAGCAGTTTGAAATTGGTGATATTGAAAAGCTGATACCTCAATTTAAGACACTGATTGCCCGCTTTCAAAAGCAGTATGACTTAAAGGAGGATAATGATGTCTAAACAACAGGCAAGAATATTAATTGTTGATGACACAGCTAAAAATATCCAACTTGTGGCATCAGTACTACAACCTGAGGGCTATCAATTAGGATTTGCAACGAGTGGCTATAAAGCAATCAAATCTATTGAAGAACATAACTTTGATTTGATACTACTAGATGTCATGATGCCAGGTATTGATGGTTATGATACTTGTAAAGCAATTAAAAGTAGTTCTAATGCATCCCATGTTCCGGTCATTTTTCTAACAGCAAAAGACGATGAAGCCAGTATCGTAAAAGGACTCGATAGCGGAGGCGTTGACTATATTACCAAACCATTTAATCAGCGAGAACTACTGGCAAGAGTAGAGACTCATATTAAACTAAAAGACTATGAAGATAACCTTGAAAACAAAGTCAAACAGTTAACCGGCGAAATAGAAGAAACTCAGAGAGAAGTCGTATTAACAATGGGTGCAATTGGTGAAGCTCGCTCAAAAGAAACCGGTAATCATGTAAAAAGAGTCGCAGAATATTCTTATGTTTTTGCGCAAAAACTGGGGATGAATAAGGTGGATTCTCAACTACTAAAAGAAGCCTCTCCTATGCATGATATTGGTAAAATTGCTATTCCGGATAATTTATTACATAAAAAAGGCCCCTTAATACCGGAAGAATGGGCAATCATGAAAACTCATGCACAGCTTGGATATGATATGCTAAAGTTTTCGGAAAGACCAATATTAAAAGCCGCAGCCCAGATAGCACTAACCCACCATGAAAAATTTGATGGAAGCGGTTATCCAAACCAGCTTTCAGCTGATGAAATTCCTATATTTGGCAGAATTACTGCTATTTCTGATGTGTTTGATGCACTTGGAACAAAACGATGTTATAAAAATCCCTGGCTTGATAAGGATATTTTTGAATTGATAAAAAATGAAAGCGGAAAACATTTTGATCCACAGCTGGTCGAGTTGTTTTTTGCTAATATCGACTCTTTCTTATCCATAAGAGAACGCTTAAAAGATGAGTAGGAAGATTAGTAGCATTTGTTATTTATAGGTAACATTCCCTAATTCTTCTTCTACTAATAACAATATTATTTTATTCAAATTTCTAGTTAATTAAATAATTTTTTCAAATACGCATTAACCTTTTGTTTAAAAACGGCCATAGAGCCAACGTCCATAACAAACAAAACAAAACCTTTCATTTCACTCTCGGACAATGAAAAATCAACCTGCAATAACATAACCTGACTAGTAGAGTTCTCCATTTCAGAAGCTTCGCTAAATTCAAGAATATCATCAATGGTATCCTTTTTATAAGCCGGTATATCGCTGTCAAGATTTGTCGCCAGTAATTCAGCAAGTTGCCCAAAGCAAGCATTAAGAATAATGTTACCTGCTTCTTTGAGCGCTTCTTCTTCCACTTCAATAATCTGTTCAGCAGACATCATTTCGCCTAACATTTTTTTTACTAATAGCTCACCACTAACTTCTGGAAAAACAAGCAACGCATTACCACTAAAGTCTCCATTAAAATGTTGTTTAATAACAGAAGGCCGTTCAATATCTATTGAACGAAGGTGATTTCCTAGACCAATATGGTTGACAAAAGTAACATTTGGAACCGATAGACACACCTCTTCAGACATCATCTTTGCAAGTGCATCCGCTGCCCGACCGATCCCCATGTTGATCAGTTCAATAATGGCATCCATCTGTAATTCAGTGAACTCAATATCATCCATTGGTTAAGCCCCAATAAAGCTGAGAACACCATCTTCAGTTATCGGCTTGGCAATAAATTCTAAACCAAGTTCCTCTGCTTTTTGTTTTGTAGCGGATTGAATATTAGCGGTTAAAAGTGCTATCTTTATATTTTTCTGACTCTTGATAATATCAGGTGCAGCCTCCAATCCTGATCTTTCCGGCATATTTAAGTCCAGTGTGATAAAATCGAATTCGGTTTCCTGACATGCCTCAATTGCTTTGGCCGCAGATGCTGCTTGTATGCACTCCCAATGAGGATGATTAGATAAGATAATTTCCTTTATCATCATGCGTGAAACCAGACTGTCATCAACAATCAACACTCTTTTGGACATACAGACCCCCTCATATTAGTAAATAATATTCACTAAACTACAACTACATAATACAAAGTATAGTTCGCATTTAGTAAAACAGGGACTATTCCAAAGATAAACACCAAAGATATCTCCAAAAGAGATTTCAATTGTTTTGCAATAATATCAGACAAGTCTTATCAATTCTTGCGTCAATTAGCTGGTTATTATTTAGTACCATAATAGGGACACCATTGGTATCAATCGTCCCAATATTGGGATCTCCTACTAGACAAGATAATATTTTTCTTTATTTTCAGTTACTTAACTATTGGCATAAAGAATGCATAACTAAAGTAAATTAGATCAAAAATTACTTGTTTATCAGGGAAAAAACAATGGACATTGCGAGAAGCAAAAAGAAGACCCCAAACATCAAACGCTATGTAATC
>CBDUHU010000531.1:0-3364 GCA_965366725.1 uncultured Kangiellaceae bacterium | reverse complement strand
GATATTCCGCTATTGGGTCAGTTACCCTTGGCAATGTCTATTCGTGAACAGCTTGATGTCGGTACACCAGCGCTAGCCGTTGACGCAGAGAGTAAAATTAGTCAGGCCTACCGAAGTATCGCAAGAAACCTGACGGCTAATCTGGTAACATTGGCCAAAGATTATTCAAAAGGTAATGAGGCAATTGCAATTAATACCTGGTCGCCGGAATAGTTAGTATTATTGGTGTTTTAGTAGCCAATTCATTAATATAGGATTATGGGGCGCATTTGGTTGCGCCTTATTGTTTCATGGCTAAATAATATTATTTTAATAGAATATAGATTGAGAATAAGAAATGAGTATTAAATCAGACAAGTGGATGAGACGTATGGCTGCTGATGGCATGATAGAGACATTTGAATCAGGTCAGGTGAGGCATGTTGACGGCAAAAGAATTATTTCTTATGGCACTTCCAGCTATGGGTATGATGTTAGATGTTCTAATGAATTTAAGATATTTACAAATGTACATTCAGCCGTAGTCGATCCAAAGAATTTTGATGAAAATAGTTTTGTCGACGTACAGTCTGATGTGTGTATTATTCCACCAAACTCATTTGCATTGGCAAGAACAGTTGAGTATTTCAGGATCCCACGCAATGTATTGACAGTTTGTCTTGGTAAATCAACCTATGCGCGTTGCGGAATTATTGTCAACGTGACACCTCTTGAACCTGAATGGGAGGGGCATGTCACTTTGGAGTTTTCAAATACCACACCATTGCCTGCCAAGATTTATGCCAATGAAGGGGTGGCTCAAATGTTATTTTTTGAATCTGATGAAGTTTGTGAAACTTCTTACGCTGATCGCGGCGGCAAGTACCAGGGTCAAGTCGGTGTTACTCTGCCAAAAACTTAGATTATTAATATTTTGGACAGGTATTCAGCTTACATGGTGTCAGGATGTTGATTGATAATTATCGAAAAAATTATATTTACATCTTGCCATTAGTCATCTTGCTGTCGCTATCATCATGTGCGATAGCGAGCAATCCACCAGCAACACTTAATCTTTATATTAATGCCAGTGAAGGCGGTGATCTATCACCACGTCGGGTTGATAAACTGACCGATTATTTTAATCGTCTTGGCTGCAATATAAGTCAGATTGAGTATGGTGAAAAGTCGATCTCAGAGACAGAAGCAGATTTCTTTTTCTCAGCAACTGAACTCCCTCAGCCGGTCAATTATTATAAGAAACTTTGGTTGCGGACTATTGATAATCAACCTCTGGCAAGCAGTATTCTGGTAAGAGAAGCGACCGGCATACAATCGCTTTCTGAACTGGCTGATGTTCGTTTTGCATTTTTGTCACCGACTTCGATAACCGGTTATTTTTTACCAGCAAAGATGTTTGAGCAACTGAAAATTTCCCACAAAAAAGATAAGATCACCTATACACAGACTAATGTCGGAGCAATCTCTCTGTTGTTACATAAGGACGTATTCGCGGTTGCTATTGCCAGTCCATTAGCAAGCATTTGGGCCAAACAAAATAATTTGACTATTGTTAAAACCAGTGAACCTGTTGCAGTCGGTGGTGTGTGGGTAAATCATCGGCTCACTGAAAGAAAATTGAACAGTTGTAAGCTGGCATTTATGAAAATATCTTCGCCTGAAGTTAGCAAAAGAATGATATCTGTTTTTCCTGCATGGATTGAAAGCTTTTCCGATAAACCATAATAACTTAATTTCCAGAGTTGAAATATACTCGAGATTGATTTAAGTATGTAGGCTAGCACATGACAACATTATCAATATTAGACTGGATTGCTGTAAGCTGGTTCTTAATCTGTTGGGGTGGGTACACATTGTTTGCCCACATAAAATCTAAAACCCATGCCAACCTATCAAATACATTATCAATTTTACGTGGCCGTTGGATGAGTGCAATGGTCAATCGTGATATGCGAATTGCAGATGCGACATGCCTTGGAATACTGCAAAGAACAGTCACATTTTTTGCCTCGACTACTATCTTTATCTTAGCCGGACTGCTGGCTGTTCTGGGGGCATCGGATAAGGCTATTCAATTAGCTAATGCACTGCCTTTTGTTTCACAACATAGTCAGGCGGCATGGGAAATGAAAGTTTTGTTATTGATTTGTATATATGTTTACGCTTTTTTTATGTTTAGCTGGTCGGTCAGGCAATATAATTTTTCGTTGGTGATGTTGGGGGCTGCACCTGAAGTCGGTCAGTCTGATAATGAAAACTTTATTGCTCAGGCGAATGAGTTATTAACCTCAGCCAATAACTCATTTAATTTTGGACTAAGAGCCTATACTTTTTCTATGGCGACTTTAGCCTGGCTGGTTCAACCCTATCTTTTTATTATTTGTAGTACCTGGATTGTTGCTGTTTTATATCGTCGTGAATTTAAATCAAGAACCCTTTCTGCCATGAAAAAAGCGACTCTCTAAAGATCTTATTAAAGACGTAGTCTTAAAGCATTTAAAACAACTATTAGCGAGCTTAAAGTCATGCCAATTGCTGCCAGCCACGCAGGAACCAGACCTAAGGCAGCAAATGGAATTGCCGTTAAGTTGTAAATTACTGCCCAGCTTATATTTTGTTTGATAATTCGTTCCAGCTTTTTAGCTATGCTGATTGCCTGCGGTATGACAGTTAAGTCATGGCTGACTAAAACAGCACTGGAAGCTGCTTGAGACAGGTGTGAAGCATCACCCATGGTAAAGCTGACATTTGCCTGACTTAGCGCTCCAATATCATTAACTCCATCACCAACCATTAATAAATTTTCGCCACGTTTTAAGCCATCTTTTATGATCGACAATTTACTTTCAGGTGTTGCATTAGCATTGATTTGTTTAATGCCAAGTGAGCTAGCAATCGGATTACAAGCCGCTTGTGAATCGCCGCTTAGCATAACAATGTTCTTGTTATCGTCTTTCAGTTCTCTGACTGCTTCGAGTGCCGTTGGGTTTAATTTATCGGATAGAATAAAGGTTGCAATATGTTGTTCATTTCTTGTCAAATAGAGAATAACTCTCGCGGTTGGGTCATTTTCCTCTTGACTGCAAAACAGGTTTAACTGCTTTTGATCTGAAGTTACAAATTCAGGTTTACCAAGCCGAAAATTTTCACTGTCAATTGTTCCATAGATGCCACCTGCAATAACTTCCTGACAAGTTGTTAATTTTAGTGGTTTTAAATGCAGATGTTTGAATGCTTCGGCTACGGGATGGTTTGATATGTTCTCAAGAGAAAATGCTATTTGCAGACATTGTTGTTGAGTAAATTCTGAGTAAGTTAATGTCTGGTTTAATGACATTTTACCGAGAGTTAGTGTACCTGTTTT
>CBDUHU010000530.1:0-3390 GCA_965366725.1 uncultured Kangiellaceae bacterium | reverse complement strand
CAGGGCTTTACTGGTTCTCAAGGCACTTTTCACTCTGAGCAAGCTATTGAGTATGGTACACAAATGGTTGGCGGTGTTACTCCTGGTAAAGGTGGTCAGACTCACCTTGGACTTCCGGTATTTAATACTGTAGCAGAAGCTGTTGAGGAAACTGGTGCAGACGCATCGGTAATTTATGTACCAGCGCCATTTTGTAAGGATTCAATTTTAGAAGCTGCTAACAGCGGTATAAAATTGATTGTTTGTATTACCGAAGGAATTCCAACTTTAGATATGCTTGACGCTAAAGTTAGATGTGATGAGTTAGGTGTGCGCCTGATTGGACCAAACTGTCCTGGCGTTATCACTCCGGGTGAATGTAAAATCGGTATTATGCCAGGCCATATACACTTGCCCGGTAAGGTCGGTATTGTATCGCGCTCTGGAACTTTGACCTATGAAGCGGTTAAACAGACTACCGATACTGGTTTTGGCCAATCAACCTGTGTTGGTATCGGAGGAGATCCAATTCCTGGTTCAAATTTTATCGATATACTTGATATGTTTCAAAAAGATCCTAAAACTGAAGCAATTGTGATGATCGGTGAGATTGGTGGTACAGCTGAAGAAGAAGCTGCAGCATTTATTAAAGCAAATGTTACTAAACCAGTAGTATCTTATATAGCAGGCGTTACAGCACCAGCTGGTAAACGTATGGGGCATGCGGGCGCAATTATTTCCGGTGGTAAGGGAACCGCTGATGAAAAATTTGCTGCATTGGAAGATGCAGGCGTTAAAACAGTTCGTAGTTTAGCTGATATAGGTAGTGCTCTTAAAGAGGTTACCGGATGGTAACTGATTAAACTGTAATCCTGTAGGAATAACACAAAGGCCGTTTTCTCGGCCTTTTTTATTGCCAGCCTAAAGATAAGCCGGTTCTTTCTGTTCGTCGCTTCGCTCAAATACCTCAATATGAGATTCGTTAAGATATTCTTCACTTGAAATCAACAAATGAACTACAATCAATAGTGGGTAAAGCTGAATTTTAGTTAAGTTCACGCAATAAAAACAATTATTTTGGCCATAATCAACTAGATTGAGGTGTGTATTGAAATATGAGGGGGGCCGATATGAAAATACTGATAGTTGATGATATCTCTTATAATATTCAGGTCGCAATGAATATACTCAAAGAAGAAAATTATACATTTTCGTTTGCGACTGATGGGGAAGAGGCAATTAATCTGGTAAACCGTGAAAAGTTTGATTTGGTATTACTCGATGTGATGATGCCTAATATGGATGGATTTGAGGTTTGCAAACGAATAAAAGAAAACCCCGAATTAGAGGCTCTGCCAATTATCTTTCTTACCGCTAAGTCCGATGTTGATTCGATTTCTACAGGCTTTGAGAATGGCGGTGTTGATTATATTATCAAACCATTTCATGCCAATGAATTATTAGTCAGGGTACGAACTCATTTAGAGCTTTCCTATTCAAGAAAACTACTTCAGCAAGATAATTATGAATTAAAGGTTAAATCTCAGTTACAGGCGGCTCGTTTGCTAAATGAAGTAGAAGAAAACCAGCGAGAGATGATTTATGTACTGATGGAGATGATGGAATCTACTTCTGATGAAACTGGACAGCATATTAAACGGGTTGCTGAGTATTCAAGACTACTTGCTCATTATACTGATTATCTTACTGAAGAAGATGAAACGATAATTTTTCATGCTGCGCCGATGCATGACATTGGAAAAATAGCGATTCCAAAACATATTTTACATAAACCAGGAAAACTAACGGAAGAAGAGTTTCGAATAATGAAAACTCATACTACAAAAGCCAAGGATTTCCTTAAGAACTCTCAACGCCGTTTGTTAAAAGCGGCATCAATAATCGCTTTTGAACATCACGAGAAATGGAATGGCACTGGCTATCCTAGAGGATTAGCTGGTGAGGATATACATATTTATGGAAGAATTGTTGCTCTGGCTGATGTCTTTGACGCATTAACCCATAAACGGCAATATAAGGATGAGTGGAGCGTTGAAAAGGCTGTTGAATATATTAAAGCACACGAAGCATCTCAGTTTGATCCTGCTTTGGTGAAAATATTTCTCGCTCATTTACCTGAATTTATCGAGATTGCTAAGAGTTAGATGTTTTCAATATTACGAACTATCTCATGCCTGGTTTTTCTTATTTTTATTGTTTTTCCCACCCACGCTGAGGAAGAAAAAAATAATCAAGAGGCGCTTAATTTTAATCAGGCAACACTCAATCTACTATCACAGCAAGAGCGTGAGTGGTTATTACGTAATCCGATTATTACAGTAGCAGGAGGCGATGATTGGGCGCCAATAGATTTTGAAAACGATTACCACCAGCATGATGGTTTTTCTCATGACTTTATTGAGTTACTAGCGCATAAGCTTGGTTTGAAATTGGAGTATTCTATTCACACCTGGAGCAACGCACTGCTCAGTACATTAGAACAAAAAACATTGCTTTTACCTGCAATCTACCAATCTGAAGAAAGATCACTTTCATTAATTTTTAGTCATGCATATTTTAACTCGTTGGATTATTTTTTTACCAGAACTGATGTCAAGGCTGATGATTTCAGCGATCTTAAAGGCAAGCGCTTAGCACTGGTAAAAGACTATGGTGCAACTTCAAAAATAAGAAGTCGCTACCCCGAATTGGAAATTATCACTGTAGAGTCGTTGACTGACGCAATTGAAATGGTTCAGTTAAATAAAGCTGAATTTGTATTTGATTCTTATGCAGCCATTGAATATCGGTTACTAAAAAACTCGATTACAAATTTTATCCCTTTTAAACCGATAGATGGAGGACAGATTTTTGAGCTAAAAATGGCAACTACCAAAAATAATCCAGAGTTAATTTCAATACTGAATAAAGCAATGAGTTTAGTCAGCCATTCAGAGAAAAATCAGTTGCTTCAGAAGTGGGGTATATCAGTTGAGTTATTCGGTAATCGCGAGCAAAGATTAAATCCGCTTAGTAGCGAGCTTAAACAGTGGATAAAGTCAAATCCTGTTATAAAAGTTGCCGGTGATAAAAGTTGGATGCCAATTGACTTTGAATTGTCTGATGGTAAGCATGCCGGAATGTCACATGATTTGTTGGAATTGATATCCAGTAAGACAGGACTTGTATTTGAGTATTACAATGATGTTTGGGAAAACTCACTGGAGAGTGTTTACTCAAAGAAATATGACTTGCTGCCAGCAGCCTATGAAAACGAAGAACGAAGAAAAAAGCTATTGTTTTCCAATTCCTATTTTAGTTCTTCAAATTATTTTTACGCTAGAAATGATGCCTCAATAAGAAAGTTAAACAAAGATAGTACCCTTTCTTTTGCTATTGTTAAAAATTCAG
>CBDUHU010000529.1:0-3394 GCA_965366725.1 uncultured Kangiellaceae bacterium | reverse complement strand
GAAACAAAACTTTGGTATTACACTAAAGAAATTGATACTCCTGAATTAGAAAGCGCACTAAAGGAAATGGGATTTACTGTTGAAAACAAAACTGCCAAACAAAACCAGGCGAATGATCCAACGAATGCAGTCTGGTATGGTCCGGGTGTTGATGTTGAGGATTATAAAGCGGTTATTGTCAGTCTAATAAGAGCAGGTATAGATATTCAAAGAGCAGGACCGTCTTGCAAAAATCTATCCAATAAAAAAGGAGTTATCGAAGTTGGTTCGAGCGATCTTGCTTCAGGGTTAATCGATGGTATTGTCAAGCCTACTAAAAGTATACAAGAAATACGAAATGCCAGGAGTTTTGAAGAGTTACGGGATTTTAGTTGTTGAGAGTTAATAAAGTAAATTGAATTAGTGATTGGGTTGCCTGTTTAGTTAGCAGTTGATTATGTTTAACCTGTTAACACTGACTTAAAATTAAATATCGTAGATATTAGTGAAACTGACGACTCAAAATTAGTCGATAAGGAAGCAAAATATCTCCAGTGATTTGAGTATTGTATTTTGCCAAACTGGGCTTTAAAGTTGATATTAAATATTTTGCTTTTATTAGCAATTATGAGTATTTTGGGATTGTTGTTGCTCTATAGTTTTCAGGGTAAATTACTATATCCGGTCCCTGATTTTCCTGTATTACGAAACCTGCCAGAAAACGTTGTAAAAATTGACCTGGAGATAAGTTATGCTTATCTTTTAACTCCTTCTGTTCACGCAAACCAGAAATTACCTCTGTTAATCTATACCCACGGAAATGGCGAGTTGGCGGATATGTGGATTAATAGATTTGAGCATATTATTAACAATCGGATTGCAGTACTAATTGTTGAATATCCAGGTTACGGAAATGCGGCAGGCGAAACCAGTCTGAAAACCATCAATGCTACAATACTGGAAGCTTTTGACAAGGCTACCGCTTTGCCGTTCATTGATCAAAACCAGGTAGTGGCGTATGGTCGATCAATTGGTGGAGGCGCAGCGTCTTTATTGGCTTCGCAAAGACCTATAACTGCACTTGGTCTGGAATCAACATTTTCCAATTTAGCAAGATTAGTATCAGAAAAAGGACTACCCAGCTTTTTGTTCAAGGATCGGTTTGATAATCTGAAAATAATTCAATCACTTAATATTCCTGTTTTTATTTATCACGGCACTGCTGATAAGGTTATACCAATTAGCCATGGAAGAACCCTAAAGAGCGCAGGAAAAGATATTACCTATCATTCTGCACCGTGCGGGCATAACGATTGTCCAGATAAGTGGCCAGAGCTAATTGATTTTTTGATTGAAAAGACAGATATTGAATTAGAAGATATAGATTAATAAGACACTGTTATATAGTATTTCGCAATAATGAGACTGAAAATCATTTGTAAGTTTAATGTAAGAGGCTTAAATATTGACTGATTTAACCCACCGATTAGCAGAAGCTGCAGATATTCCTGCGATAGAGGAATTGATGAGAGTTTCAATTCTTGAAAATATGAAGTCGTTTCTTTCTCCTGCTGAAATTGAAGCAGCAAAGGAAACGATGGGAGTTGATGTTACTTTGATTGAGGACAAATCCTATTTTGTGATTGAAACTGTTAGAGCTGACATCAAGATTATCATAGGTTGTGGTGGCTGGGGGAAGCGAAGAACACTTTATGGTGGAGATCATACTCTTGGACGTGACGACTCATTTTGCGATCCAGCTATTGATGCAGCTAGAATTAGAGCGATGTATACCCATCCATCCTGGGTGCGACAAGGGATTGGAAAACTTTTAATTGAACTTAGTGAAACGGCTGCACGAAGTGCAGGATTCAAAAAAATCCAATTAGGCTCCACGTTAGCAGGAGAGCCACTTTATCTGGCGCAAGGATATCAGGAAATTGGTCGTGATAATCATGTCTCTGCTAATGGTGCCAAGAATGTGGTGATCAAGATGGAGAAGTGTCTATAGTAACCTATGCCAATATCTTCGTACGGTTGGGAAAATAATAGTGAACAGCCATAGTTTTTACTTTTAAAGCACTCCTTCTTTATATTCCTTAAGCAGCATTAACACAACCGGTGGTATTTTTTCAGGATCTAATGTATCTATTGTATTTTTGATATGGTGAGCTAATTCCGTGTCTCCATTGATCTTAAGACGCCTCTGGAAGAACAAAGTGTCCGGATCGACATTTTGTTGAACAAGTGCTATTCCATCGGAAGTATTGATCCTTAATGTTACATCAGATTCATTTTCAGCCAGTCCAAAATATTGGCATTTGATCCTGTTCTGTTGGAAGGTTAGAACAAAATATAATTCTGCATCGGTAATGTTGATTTGTAATAACCGCTTGTTTAAAAAGTCGAATTCACCGTCTTGTATTTGTTCATCGAAAACCTGATTGCACAGCTTTTCGACTACAGAGCAATTAATGATTGACGGGGCTTTAGAAGCCACTTTTACTATCGTTGAAGGTTGCAAGAAGCGTTTAACTAATGGTTGAACTTTCTGTTTTATTGGGTCGAATGCTGCTGTTGATATCATTTTTATTACAATCATATTTTCGGATGATTAAGTATAGAAAAGCGACTGAGTAGGAAAATTGATCTTGATCAGTCAAAGTGGAAACTGAAGAGCAACTAAGTCAGCTGCTAGCGCAAGATTTCTTATATTGTTTGGGAGAAAGTCCAAATTGCGCCTTAAAGCATTTACTAAAATAGCTTTGCGAAGAAAAACCGACTTCAAAAGCGGTAAAACTGGTAGTTTTTCCTTCTGCAAGTACGTTTTTAGATTTTTCCAGTCTATATCGACGAAGGTATTCTATCGGGGTCATATCTAGAACATTTTTTAGCTTTCTAAACAATTGTCTTTCGCTCATTGCCATGTGTTTTGCAATTAACGCTACACTGACTGAATGTTGCGTATAAATATTTGAAAGCACCTGGTTTAACTGTAGTGTAAAGTTTTCATTGGCGGTATTTAGGTAATGCTCAGCCGAAGAAAGCCCTTTGGACTCTTCCTTTGAAGCATTAACACTAGTCTTTTTATCAACTAAATTACTGGCAGCTTTTACGAAAAATTTATCCTGATTAACTTGAGCTAATTTTTGAAATACTGATTCCGCAAAACGTCGTTTTAAGATTGTTCGGATTTCACGAAGGTTTTTTAGCCGGATCTTGAGTTCATCAACATCAAAAGGTTTAGTGAGGTATTCATCAGCATTTTGTATCCAACCTTTTAAGCGACTTTCTTTATCACTTCTTGCTGTCAGTAATAAAATTGGAATATGGCAAGTTATTTTATTTTCACGAAGTGCCTGGGTGAGTTGATAGCCGTCCATTTCTGGCATCATAATATCACTAATAACGATAT
>CBDUHU010000528.1:0-3413 GCA_965366725.1 uncultured Kangiellaceae bacterium | reverse complement strand
TCAGTATCTTTTGATATATTTATTGAAGAAATTAGTTGTTCGATTTTTAATGGTGGTTGTCTGGTTATTACAAAAGAGCCGCTACTTGGAGCAACAGAATTTTGGAAAACTGTTTCTAATAAGCAGATTTCAACTGTTAGTTTACCAACTGCCTACTGGCATCTTCTGGCTGATGACCCATATTTGGCTAGTGAGTCACAGCGATCACCGCTTAAACTGGTAATTACCGGCGGTGAAGCGATGTTAAGACGGTCACTGGATGTCTGGCAGGATAATATATCTTCCCCTATGAAGTTGTTTAATACTTATGGGCCCACCGAAACAACAGTTGTTGCGACCTTTTGTGAAGTAACCAATGATAGGTCGACTGGTTCTATATCAATTGGTAAGCCTCTAATGGGTGTTAGCACTTTAATTCTTGATAGCAACCGCCAATTAACACCTGATGGTGCCATCGGCGAACTGTTTATTGGTGGCGCAGCTGTCGCACCAGGTTATCTCAATCAGACAACACAAACTAATCAGGTTTTTGTTGAATATCATTTCGATGGCCAGACAATTCGACTGTATAAAACCGGTGATTTAGTGCGACGTTGCAAAGATGGGAAGATTGAATTTATATCACGTGCTGATGAGCAGGTGAAAATCCGTGGATATCGAGTAGAACCGGGTGAAATAGAAATAGAGTTAGTGCGTTCAACGCATGTCTCAGCTGGTTTGGTGCTGGTTAAGACTGGTCGTAGCGGCAAGAGCCTTATTGCTTTTGTCATCCAGGATGTAGCATCAGACCAATCTAAACAAGAGTTAACCAATTTGCTCAAAGATCAGCTCCAACACAATCTGCCAGATTATATGCACCCAACTTCGTTGCAGATTGTTAATAGCTGGCCGCTAACAGCCAATGGAAAAATAGATAAGAATAAACTTCTATCATTACCTTTAGAAAGCTTTGCTGATAATTCCGAGCCACCTTGTTCGCCAACCGAGAAGTCATTGGCAGATATCTGGGCCAGGCTACTCAGTATCCAGGTAGAACAGATTAGTCGCAACGATGATTTCTTTGCGTTAGGAGGGCACTCGTTATTAGCTATTCAACTACTGTCGGAAATTAAACAATATTTCAACCTGAAACAAGAAATAGCAGTTAAAATATTATTTACCCAGTCCAGATTAAATCAATTGGCAGATTATATCGAAGGGGGTCACAATGAGAAGGTTATGTCGACAACCTATGACATTATTCAGTTGAATAAAGAACCAGAGCTACCGTTTTTGTTTTTAGCGCCAGCTCTTGGTATCGCTGCAACTTCTTATCAATCGCTAGCAGTCAGTTTATTATCGTCTTTTAAGGTAAGTGTTCTGACTTCAGCAGGTGTAGACGATATAGTTGCTGCTGATGATCCTTCTTTGACAAAAACTTTATCTGAACGTATTGATATCTGGTATCGCGGAATCAAGACACTGCAACCTGATGGACATTACCTGTTAGCTGGGCATTCGTTTGGCGGAAGTATTGTTTTTGAACTGGCTAAACGCCTTGAGGAAGAAGGGCATAGTGTTGATGTTGTTTTGATTGATAGTATGTTAGCTAGTAACATTATTTCTAAGCCGTGCGAAAGGTTTGAAGAATTTCTGATGCAAAATATTGTATCAAACGAGGCGTTGACTCCTACCAGCATAGATACGACTAATAAAGTGTCCGGATCTTTATTCCAGCGGTTAGTCGATAATCAGTTAATCCCTCAAGGGATCAATGAAAAAAGGTTTGATATTTATTCGGTTGCGGCTCAATTTCAACTTGAGCTTTACAATCAATATTCTCCATCAGGAATTTTGCACGGTAAAGTTACTTTGATTAAAGCCACCACCGGTTTAACTGAGAATATTAGTCGGCTGTACAGAGAGACTATTCAGGCTTATTGCCAGCAGAAACTTACTATGGTGGAAGCTGCAGGCAGCCATTTGTCAATCATCGAACATAATGACTGTTCGGAAAGACTGATAGAAATATTAAGCAACTCGCAGCATTAGTAGACTATTGCTATCAACCTGGAGATGGTTAATTTATCCGATTAGGTCGCGTTTTAGCGATGTTGACTAATCGAGTTAATTAACCCTCTCTGAGGAAGCCAGGCGGAATAAATTCAGGACAAGGTAACCTTATGACAGGTTAATCATTGATTAATGCTGCAACAATGCTGTGAGCTGGCAACAATTTTTTATTGGAAGTAAGAGGCTGTAGATCTGAAGTATGATCTTAGAAAACAATCTTAGAAAATGGCGGAGTGGACGGGACTCGAACCCGCGACCCCCGGCGTGACAGGCCGGTATTCTAACCAGCTGAACTACCACTCCGCACCGGATAGCTATTTGGTAAAACTCCGTTCAGAAGAGTTTCTAGCTATTGCGTTTCAGCGGGCGGAATAATACGTAAGCCTCCTCATTGTGTCAATAACAATTTGCAATAAAATCAATGTAATTTAATTTTGGATAAAATCTAATCGAATTATGCGGAAATATCCAGATATCGCTGTTAATATCGAGCTAGTTTAACTAACAACAGACTCGAATCGCCTTTATGACAAAGCAAAAATTTAATCAATCGATATTGATCACAGGGGCTTCAAGTGGAATAGGGCTGGATGCGGCAAAGACACTTCATCTCAGAGGTTATCAGGTATTTGCAACAGTCAGACAGGCCTGTGACATAGCCCAATTTAAACCGTTGGGCATAACTGCTTTGCAGCTGGATCTCACCTGTAAACAAAGCATTTATCAGGCGCTTGAAGATATTTTGAAACAAACTGGTGGAACCCTGGATTTTCTCTTTAATAACGGTGCTTACGGCCAGCCGGGTGCAATTGAAGATTTACCAACCGATGTTTTACGGGAGCAATTTGAGTGTAATGTATTCGGTTGGCATCAGTTAACCTGTGAAGTACTGAAGGTTATGCGTAAGCAGGGTCACGGCAGAATCGTTCAAAATAGTTCGGTGTTAGGTTTAGTCTGTATGCCTTATCGTGGTGCTTACAATGCTTCAAAATATGCGATTGAAGCGCTAACTGATACACTGCGCCTTGAGCTGATCAATACACCAATAAAAATATCGCTATTGGAACCGGGACCTATCGTTTCTAATTTTCGTAAAACAGCTTATCAACGGTTTGTACAAAATATAGATATCGAACAAAGTTATCATACCGAAAAATATCAACAGCAAATCAGTAGGCTAAAATCAGAGGAAAATACCACTCCGTTTACTCTGGGCCCCGAAGCTGTTACCAACGCCCTTATCCACGCGCTGGAAAGTAAAAAGCCGCGCAGACGTTATCCAATCACTTTTCCTACCCACTTGTTTTCGGTATTAAAAAGACTGTTACCGACCAGTGTATTAGACTCTCTTTTGGCTAAAG
>CBDUHU010000527.1:0-3421 GCA_965366725.1 uncultured Kangiellaceae bacterium | reverse complement strand
GCACGCCCAATCTATCTAACAACAAAGGAATAGCAATACCTCCAGTAGAATTCACACCATCTACTACTACTTTAAACTTTGCCTTTTCAATGGCTTTTTCAATTGATTCAGGGGTGTCTTTGGGCGCAAAGCGTTTAACAACTTCACCCTCTTTACTAATGAGAAATTTGGTGAAATTCCACTTAACACTTTTTGATCCTAACAGTCCCGGCGCTTCGGCTTTTAGATAATTATATAGTGGTGCAGCACCTTCTCCATTAACCTCAACTCTACTAAACATTGGGAACGAAACCTTAAAAGTCAGATCACAGAAGCTGGCGATTTCTTCATTACTGCCTGGTTCCTGACTACCAAATTGATTACAAGGGAAGCCAAGAACAACAAGTCCTTTATCCTGATAATCTGCATACAGTTTTTCCAGACCTTTGTATTGTGGAGTAAATCCGCATTTGCTGGCGGTATTAACAATCAATAGCGTTTTTCCTTCAAATTGGCTTAAGGAAACGTTTCTGCCGTTGATATCCATGACTTCAAACTGGTAGATATTATTGCTCATTGAGTTAATCACCTTATAAAAATGTGAGTTTTATTTTTAACGCATATTACACTTTCTGCATTCTTTTGGTAAGCTGTTTCGCTTTGTCGATAGACGGCCTTTAATTGTTAGATAGGTTCACACAATGAGAATAATCAAAATATTATCAGGGATTGTCATAAGTTTTAGCTTGCTGCTGAGTGTGGGCGCTGAAGATATGACACAGTATAAAGAGGTTGAAGTGCTGCGAGAGCAGGCACTAAAAAGCAACCTGGCATTTGATATATTAGAATCACTAACCACTGAAGTTGGTCCCAGAATGGCAGGGACCCCACAGGATGCACTAGCCGTTAAATGGGGAGTCGCTAAGTTTAAAGAGTTAGGTTTTGATAAAGTTTGGACAGAGCCGGTAGAATTTGATACCTGGGTAAGAGGTGTTGAGTCAGCGGAGACTACTGCACCTTATGCTCAACCCCTTAAAATCACTGCGCTTGGTTTTAGTATCGGAACACCTGATAAGGGAATTGAAGCAGAAATCATTCAATTTGATTCGATTGAAGCACTGATGGAAGCACCTAAAGGTATAGCTGATGGAAAAATTGTTTTTATAAGCCGCAAAATGGAGAGGTACAGAGACGGGAAAGGTTATGGACCAGTCGTTAAAGCGCGTGGTATTGGGGCGATAGAAGCGGCAAAGAAAGGTGCTGTGGCAGTTCTTATTCGCTCAGTTGGTACTGATTCTCATCGTTTGCCCCACACTGGGATGATGCGTTACCAAGATGGTATTGAAAAAATACCGGCGGCAGCTCTGTCCAACCCGGATGCTGATTTGTTAGAAAGAATGTTAAGCAGAAAAATGCCGGTTATGTTGAAGCTGAAAATCGGTTCTCACGCTGGGCCTAAATATACTTCACATAATGTCATTGGAGAAATGCTAGGTTCAGAGTTGCCTGAAGAGAAGATTATTATTGGAGGACACCTGGATTCCTGGGATCTCGGGACTGGTGCTGTTGATGATGGTGCTGGAGTTGCCATTACCATGGCCGCAGCAAAATTGATTGGCGATAGTAAAGTGAGACCAAAGCGTACTGTCAGGGTCGTTTTGTGGTCTAACGAAGAGCAAGGGTTAATGGGAGCAAAGGCATATGCGAAGCGGCATAAAGCTGATCTTGATAATCACGTTACCGGGGCTGAATCTGATTTTGGCGCGGGTAAAATTTACGCGTTTGCATCAAATGTTGCAGAGGAAAGCCTTGATATTGTGGAACAAATGAAGCCACTAATGTTGCCGTTAGGTATTGAATATGCGAACAACCAAGCTGGGCCTGGTCCGGATCTTATTCCCATGTACCAATTGGGTATGTCAGTGTTCAGCTTGCGCCAGGATGGAACCGATTATTTTGATTTACACCATACAGCTGATGATACTCTGGACAAAGTTAAGCCTGAGAACTTGTCACAAAATGTTGCTGCATATGTTGTTTTTGCTTATGTGGCAGCAAACAGTAAAGATAAAATCAAGCCTGCAAAAAGAAAGAGTAGCGAGGAGAATGAATAATGTCGAGCGAATTAGCCCGAGAATTGATAACTGGTAAGTTAGATGGTGCGGTGTATGAAATCCAGATAAACCGCTCAGATAAAATGAATGCTCTGACTGATGCTATGTACGGCGAGTTGATTACTCAACTTAGAGGCGCTGAAGATAACTCAGAGGTTAAGGTCATAGTACTTCGTAGCAGTAGCAAACATTTTAGTGCCGGCAATGATTTAGCTGATTTTCTGGAAACAGAGTTTAACTTTGATAGTAACGTGGTTCAGTTTTTGGTTACATTAGCCTGTTTACGCAAACCAATTATTGCTGCAGTTTGCGGCGCGGCAGTAGGAATTGGAACGACTATGTTATTGCATTGCGATCTGATTTACGCTTCGTCAAGTGCCAAGTTTTCGATGCCGTTTATTAAGTTGGGATTAACCCCTGAAGGTGGCTCAAGTCAGATGCTTGCTGATCGCTGTGGGCCAGCTAAAGCGAATGAGTGGTTGTTATCTGGTAGAAATATTTTAGCAGAAGAGGCTTTAGCCTGTAATCTGGTTAATCAAGTGTTTGAAGATGATCAGCATACCTGGGATGAGACTATGAAATATGCTCAAAATCTTGCCAGAAGTTCTTCAGAGTTATTAATCAGTACTAAATTCTTACTTAAAGGCGAGTATGTTGCCGATGTTGTTGGATTGATTAAAAAAGAAGCACTGGTTTTTGCCGAGCGACTGCAATCGGAAGAAGCTCAGTCAGCATTTAAGGCATTTTTGAAGCGTTAGCCGTTTAAATGCCTTAACCGTTTAAATTAACAAGTAACAGACAAGTGTAATTAACAGGGTTCCTAATAAGTTTAAACCGAATCCATTTTTTACCATCTGTTGTATTGTGACTTTGTCGGTCCCGTAGACTATTGCGTTGGGAGCTGTTGCAACTGGTAACATAAATGCACAGCTCGCACTCATAGCGGCGGGGAGCATCAGGAGTGCTGGTTCAATTTCAGCACTTAATGCGGCGGCGGCAAGAATAGGCATTAGTAAAGCCGTAGTGGCTGTATTACTCGTCATTTCTGTCATAAATGTGACGCTCAGCGCCACTGCGGCAATTAGCAGGATAACTGGTAATCCTGTCACCCCGCTCAACTGGTTACCTATTATTTCACTAAGTCCACTTACGCCAAATGCTTTAGCAATACAAATACCACCAGCAAATAAAAGTAAAACACCCCAGGGAATTTGGTTAGCTGTTTGCCAGTCAAGTAATTTGCCCTGTTTGCCATCCGGAATAATGAACATTGCGATACAAGCGAGCATTGCCACACTGGCATCATTGGCTGAAGTTAGTCCGGTGAG
>CBDUHU010000526.1:0-3426 GCA_965366725.1 uncultured Kangiellaceae bacterium | reverse complement strand
CCTTAACAGCGGTTTCAAGGTTACGCATATCATTCATTGCATCAAAAATGCGAAATACATCCATTCCATTATTCGCCGCTCTTTCCACAAAAGCTTCAACTACATCATCTGCATAATGACGATATCCCAGTATGTTCTGGGCTCTAAATAACATCTGTTGTTTAGTATTAGGCATTGCCGCCTTCAACCGGCGCAATCGCTCCCACGGATCTTCACCTAAAAACCGGATACATGAATCAAAGGTTGCTCCCCCCCAGGTCTCGATAGACCAATATCCTGCTTGATCAAGTTTCTCGGCAATGGGTAGCATATCGTCAATTCGCATTCTTGTGGCAAACAAAGATTGATGTCCATCACGAAGAACCAGTTCGGTAATCCCCAGCTTATTTGTCATTTTTATTCCTTAGTATTAAGAATTTTTTTTCGATACCGGTGCACCGCCGCACTGATAGCAGCAATTTCATCATCGCTAATATTGGCGTGCTCTTGGTCGGTTGGGTGGATAGCCCTGGTCTCAGAAAATAACTTTTCCATCAATCCTGTACAAAAAACCAGTACTGACAAAAAAATGAAAACCATGCTCATACCAGTGAGCATCAATTGGAGACCTTGCAGGATAATATTTGAATCGTTCATAGTGCTATTCTAATATGCTCATCAATAAAAACAAAATAACTTCAATTAATATAAGCAATTAGTGAATCAAATCCCTTTATCACTGTCAACAAAAATGGGGATTAGTTGTGATCAAAAAAGCCAGGCGATGCCTGGCTCTTTTAGAAATAAGAAGTATTCCGATTTAAAGCTTATCTGACTCTTCAGCAAGATATTTTGCAACACCTTCTGGAGAAGCCTGCATACCTTTATCGCCTTCTTTCCAACCTGCAGGACAAACTTCACCATGCTCCTGATGAAATGCAAGTGCATCAACCATACGAATCATCTCGTCAATATTACGTCCAAGTGGTAAGTCGTTTACAACCTGGTGACGTACATTACCTTCTTCGTCAATTAAAAATGAACCACGAAATGCAACACCGGCAACAGGATGTTCAACGTCATATGCTTTACAGATTTCATGTTTAACGTCAGCAACTAGTGTATACCCGACCGCACCAATACCGCCTTCGTTAATTGGGGTATTTCTCCAGGCATTGTGGCTAAAATGTGAATCAATTGAAACACCAATAACTTCAACACCGCGCTCCTGGAACTCTTTAAGTCGATGATCAAAAGCAATTAGCTCTGACGGACAAACAAAAGTAAAATCCAACGGGTAGAAAAAAACTACCGCCTTTTTACCTTTAGTCGCAGCTTTGAAATTAAATTCATTAACAATTTCGCCGCTCCCTAATACTGCTGCTGCCGTGAAATCAGGTGCTTCACGTCCGACTAATACTCCCATGATAATCTCCTCTATATTCAATAAATTTAATTTAAGTACAAAATTTATACCCGTTAACCTATTTCTAACGGGCTTTCTGCTGAGCGCTTAAGATACGCGCTTATCTGATCAGAACCAAATTGAGGCTCTCAATAGCTTTAATTGGGTATGACTATTACCAGCATTTTGTGGCTCAAGCCAACCATCAGCCGCTTATAAATGATTCAAAAAGCTCTCTTCAGTTTGAGAGGTTATTATTTGATCTGTCATCTTTATTTCTAGCTTTTCCAACTCTGCTAATACCGGTTGGTAAATATCTTTAGTCACCGGTATACACACGCCATGGCGAGTAATCTCTCCCTGCAAAATCAGATCAGCGGCAATGGCCGCGGGATAACCAACGGTCTTAGCCATCGCAGAATAACCACCTTGATCGCCTTTTTCAATCAAAGTTGAGCGATGAAAAGTTTTATTTCCATCAGGATCAACTAGCACAATGCGATGTTGCATTACGATCATATCCTGCTCACCGTCCTCATATTTTAATTTTTCTGTCAGTAAATGACATAGACACTCAATCGGAGATTCACCGCTAATCGGCGCATCCGACAAACAGCCTAACCACAAAAATGCTTGATTAATTTCTTTATCCGCAGTCAATTGTTGTTCAATATGTTCAACAGCAACACCACTAACTTCACTCATTAACTGACGCCAGGTAGAGGGTTTTGTCGTAGTAAATTTTTCTACTGATAATAACCCTAGTTTATTGGCGGCATCGATCACTACACCAAAACCAGAGTAACGCAATGTTCCACGTAATAAAGTTTTAACCTCAGGAATAGCATAACCTTCTTTATAGCCCAGAGAGTCGCGATTAGCATAACCACGTAATTCCAACTCTTTTGTTAAAGTCACATCACGCATTGATGTCATTAATTCCTCACCCGCAATAGATTTGGATTCACCGTTGCGTAAATACTTCGCGTCATTTGATACTGCAGAGAGCACTGCCATTGGAGACCATGAGAACTTATAACCAAGTGGGTTATCATTCGCTTCAGGTGCAGGAATACCTCCGCACCAGGATACCAGTGCTTCAACTTTTTCTCCTTTATCATGAGCTTCATCAATCACTTGCATCGCAGTCATATGGTCAATCCCCGGATCGACACCAATCTCATTAAGAATTGTTATCCCGGCATCTTTTGCTGCTTGATCTAGCTCCCACATATCCTGATGTGTATAACTCGCAGTAACCATAGATGTTTTTTCAGCAATACAAATCCTCGCAACAGACACATGAAACTGGAATGGTACAAAAGAAATCACTAGATCAGCCTTGCTGACTAACTCATGCAACTCTTGAGCATCTGTAACATCTACCTGCAATGGCGTTAGCTTATCGCGCCCAGCAACTAACTCTTCAGCTTCATAGAGAAACTGAGATCCAATTGTTATATGGTGATTTTTTTTATGTAAATATTCAACTAAGGGACCGGTAACAAAACCTGCTCCTAACAACAAAATATTAGCCATGGTAATTTCTCTATTTGATTAAGGATAAAAATCAGTTATCTAGTACAATAAACAAACAATATGCATACTGAAAATATTTGGGGGAAAGAATAGCAGGAAATTGGAGGCTGTAAACCATAAAACTAACAAAAATGGGCATATTACCCATTTCAAATAAAAATCACAGGCTACTAACAGCTCTTAGCCTGTGGTCGATAATTAACCAGCTTATAAGGATATATATTTTCTTAGTAACTCAATGGCATAATTTCCTTCATTGCGACCAACAATACCTTCCTTAAATTTAGACGATGGAGGGCGGTCACCAACCCATACATTAACCAGTAATCGATACATATCTCTTGAGTTGTTAATCTCACCAAGGCGACGCTTATTCAGATAAACTCTGGTTCCAAAAGTCCGGTGATAATCAAATCTGATAACATCCCCTTTTTTATAAACTCCTTTAAAAAAGCCAATAAAACGCTGCAAATTGTCTCTTTCTGTTTTAATATTACCTGGAG
>CBDUHU010000525.1:0-3428 GCA_965366725.1 uncultured Kangiellaceae bacterium | reverse complement strand
GGGTGCTTCCATCTCATTAAAGCTTCAAATCCGACAACTTTATTGCTCGCCAGATGAGCAATAGGTTGAAAGTAGATTAATAGTTGTTCTGATTTGATAGCAACTTCAAGCTCTTGCAGGATTTGACGCGCATAAACCACTGATTGATGCAATGAAGACTCATAGATCTGGATATTATTTTTACCCTTACGTTTAACATGATACATCGCATGATCGGCATTTTTTAATAAGTCTTCCGCACTGTCAGTATGTTGATCTTTTAGTGCGATACCGATACTGATACCAACAAAAATAGACTGTTTATTAATGATTATTGGTTGGCGCATGACCTCTAGTAGGCGATTAGCAATTGTGATCACAAATGACTCATCTTCCATATCTTCTAATAAAATAGCAAACTCATCACCGCCTAGCCTTGCAAGTGTGTCGGCTTCTCTCAGTTGGGTTTGCATTCTACAGGCTGTTTCTTTTAATACCTGATCACCTGCCTGATGACCATAATTGTCATTGATAAGTTTGAAATCATCAAAGTCGATAAACAACACCGCCAGTTCACTATGATAGCTTCGGTTTACCCGTGAAAATGCATGATTGATCCTATCCAGAAAAAGCGAGCGGTTTGCCAGACCTGTGACATTATCATGGAGCGCTTGATAGTTAAGTTTTTGATCCTTTAGTTTTCGTTCAATTGCAGTACTGATATGTTGACCCAGAAAAGTCAAAAACTCTTTATCCTGCTTATTGAAAGTAATTTCTTCATCATAGCTTTGCAGGGCAATCGCACCACTTAAATTATTACTAATCCAGAATGGCACGCCGAGCCAACAGAAAGCGATCTTTCCTTTATGTAATAGCCGCCCCTCTATGGAGCGTTTTATTAGCTCTTTATGATCAGCTAAAAGAGGTTTTTGAGTGGTAATAACTTCAGCAATAAGAGAGTTCTTTATCTGATGATTGTCAAATATTGGATCGAACTTACCACCATTTTTTTCATCGTGAACATAAGGTAGTGTGTACTGTTGTTTCTGACTATCGTACAGCACTACGAAAAAACTATGGGTATGAACCTGTTTAATAATCAATTGATGCAGGTTTAAATAAAACTCTTCAAGAGTATTTGATTTATAGGTAAGCTCTGATATTTTCAGATAAGTCTCAGATAGTTTTTGCGAGTTTTCGAGATCTGAGATACTTTTTTCTAATTGGTTGATATTTGATTCAAATGTAATTTTTGACGCGAGTACTGAGGCCAGAATTTCAACATATCGCTGATGCTCTTTAGTAAAAAAGCCTGCCTGGCTATGTTCTGAATCAATCACACCCAATAGTTTGTTTTGAAAGGATATCGGTATTGCAAGTTCCGATAAGCGATTGCTGTCATCGATTATATAGTCCGGATAGTCCTGAGTATTATCAATCCGTATACTCTTTAATTGCTTTGCAGCATTACCAACAATTCCCTGTCCAACTCGCAGCAAAATTGGATTTAAAATATGGTATCTTTGTGGGTTTTTGGGACCAAAGGCGGCAACTTGCTTTAGTGTGATCTGATCATCATCAAGTAGATAAATAACGCAGTCTTCAAAATTAAGAGCTTTAATAGTATGGTGGGCCAGGTGCCATATCGCGTCCTCCAGAGAGCTTAGTTCATTCACCTGTCCAACAAAGTTTAGTAAAGCTTCTAATGAACGGTGTTTCTGAAATAAGTCTACCTTTTGGTGGCTGTTCGATAATTCAAAATTATCGCTGGTTTTGCCTGAGTCCGTATTCAAGCATTAATACTCATTTGGAGAGATTTGGTATCAAGTATAACTAACAATAATAACAGCGCCATCGACAGGTTGAGATATAGAATTAAAAAAGGGTTCTATCGAACCCTTAATAACAATATGCGATATTCCGTCTTATTCGTCAAGGAAACTACGTAATTGATCGGAACGAGTTGGATGACGTAGCTTGCGTAAAGCTTTCGCTTCAATTTGACGAATTCTCTCACGTGTTACATCAAACTGCTTGCCTACTTCTTCCAAAGTGTGATCGGTATTCATATCAATACCGAAACGCATTCTTAATACTTTTGCTTCTCTCGCGGTCAGGCCAGAAAGAACTGTTTTAGTCGCTTCTCGCAAGCTCTCAGAAGTAGCTGAATCAATTGGTGAATCCTGATTACCATCTTCGATAAAATCACCTAGATGGGAGTCTTCGTCATCACCAATAGGGGTTTCCATTGAAATAGGCTCTTTAGCAATTTTTAATACCTTACGGATTTTATCTTCAGGCATTTCCATTCTTTCAGCAAGTTCTTCCGGTTGAGCCTCTCGTCCCATTTCCTGGAGCATTTGTCTGGAGATACGATTAAGCTTATTAATTGTCTCAATCATATGAACGGGAATACGGATAGTTCTTGCCTGATCAGCAATTGAACGAGTGATTGCCTGTCTGATCCACCAGGTGGCATAGGTTGAGAATTTGTAACCACGTCGATACTCAAACTTATCAACAGCTTTCATCAGGCCAATATTTCCTTCCTGAATCAGATCAAGAAATTGCAGCCCTCGGTTGGTGTATTTCTTAGCGATAGAAATTACCAGACGTAAGTTAGCTTCAACCATTTCCTTTTTCGCACGTCTTGCTTTGGCTTCACCAATAGACATTCGACGGTTAATTTCTTTAACTTCTGAAATAGTCAGGTTGCTTTCGGTTTCGACCTTAATGATCTTATTCTGTGCACGAATAATATCTTCGGCAACTTCCTCAAGACGCTCGTTATAATCATTTTCTTTGGCTAATAATGAGTCAATCCATTTGGTGTTAGTCTCGTTGCCTGGAAAAGTCTTAATAAACTCTTTGCGTGGCATTTTCGCTGTTTCTGTAGAAAGACGCATTATCAATCTTTCCTGCGTCCTTAACATTGCCATGCGGTTTCGCATCTTGCCTGAGAGACGGTCGAACATTTTAGGTAACAATCTAAATTTCAGAAATTGTTCCTTCATATCTTCAATGTGCTTAATTGCACTTTTGTGATTACGTCCGTATTTAGAAATAGACTCAATCGACTTATCATAAAACTTGCGCAGGTCACTGAAGTACTCTGCCGCGAGTTCTGGATCTGGGCCTTGAGGGCCGTCATCATCGTCATCTGTATCTGTATCGGCATCTTCATCTTCCAGTTCTTCTTCTGGAACTTCAGAGCCAACATGACTTGCAGCCATGGCTGCTTCTTCTTCAGAATCTGCAAAACCTGTGATGATGTCTGTCAGGCGAATTTCTTCTGCCAGATAGCGGTCAAATTCATCGAGTAAGGTTGAGATGGTTTCTGGATACTCAGCAATCGAAGAAAGTACTTGGCGGATACCATCTTCAATTCTCTTAGCGATTACAATTTCGCCTTCACGAGTTAATAGTTCAACCGTTCCCATTTCACGCAT
>CBDUHU010000524.1:0-3429 GCA_965366725.1 uncultured Kangiellaceae bacterium | reverse complement strand
CAGCAAAAATAACCAGAGAGTTATTCATGTCAGAGCGCTCGCCATAGTCCATAATATGTAGCATCCAGAAAAAATCAAACAACCTTCGGGTGTCAGTTATAGCGCCAAGAAGCTTACCTGTTGCTGCACTAACATAGAGACTGCTATTTTCGCTATCCGAATAAAATGCACGCCACACTGGTAATGAATATCGGCGATTTTCAAGGGTTCTTTCTGTTTCCAGTGTTAACTTTGTTAAATCCCCTTTACCCTTAAACAGCTCCAAGAGCAGTGACTCAATTAATTTCTTGTTGATGTCAACTTTGTGAAAGTTGCTTGCATCAACCAGAAAGCTTTCTTTCTCACCAGCCAGCTGAAACACGGGTTTATTATTAAAATAACCACTCGTAATTTTTGTAATTTTCGGATATTGCTTTATTAATAGACTAAAATCAGAAACAACCCGCCATTGTTCTGGGTCAGCTTGCCGCTTAATTAAGTAACGACCACTAACCTCTTTTGATGGAAGAATATTAAAAACCAGACCACTTAACATCCAGATAAATAATTGAACACCAATAAAAACACCCAACCACTGATGTATCTTTTTAATAATTAACAAACGACTACTGGAACCTGGAATTCCAGACTTATTAAAACTCAATATGAGTAGCCCTACGCCCGCCAATGCCATTAAAGCTCCCACGGTTGCAGCAATTGTCAACAAGTTGTTATTAACATCGCTACGACTATCATAATCCATGATATGCAGCATCCAGAAAAAATCGAACAGCCGCCATAAATCAGAACGCTTTCCACGCAATGTTCCAGTATCATCAGTAAAATATAAGGTCGAATTTAGCCAGTTATCATATGTTACTTTCCAGATTTTCTGCTTTCGCCCCCCCAGTTCATCTGGATATCGTTCGAGCTTTTCAATATTGCTAATAGAGTCTTTTCCTGCATATATCTTATTAGCAATATTTCTAATAGTTGCTTCATTGACTTCGGGAATCGGCTCCAGGGTAAGCGCATCAATAACAATCAGCTTTTCTCTGGTTCTAATCAGATACCTCGGTAGTGAATTAACAAGTTTCAACTCGATCGACTTGATAACGCCAAGAGCAGTAAGAAAATCTTTATCCAGGGGTTTAATCTGATTATCCGATAGTAAATGACTATCAGGTGTTTTAACCAGATGATCACCATGGATAATATCAATATGAATAGCGGTCATGTAAAGCCCGCTGATACTCCAGAGCAAGACTTGAATACCTACAATCAAGGCTAACCACTTATGGTATTTGCGGAAAAAAAAGGCCAGTTTCACTCTATCACTCCATACCCTATCAAATAAAAAATGGGAATAATTGTTCCAGTCCTAAAAATCGAGTGTCACTCTTGGCACACTTAACACTTGATATTTTTTTCATTTTCAATAATTGAATGGCTACACTTATGACCAATGAACACGAAAAATTTTCCAGAGACCTTTACTCTTTTTTAATACTATCGTCTCCATACTTATTCGTTCCACAACAACACCTTTATGTTCTCCTTTTACCTGTGAACGAGAGCTGGAAATAGCCAGGTTCCCGTTATTGATTACTTGGTGTTCTATCAGTTTACTTTGCATAACGGATAAATATTTCATGTCTGCTTCCATATGATGGTTAGCATATTCAGCAGCAGAACGTTCCACCTTGCCTCCTTCATATATCATCACATCGTCGGCAAGAAGTTCCAGAACAATATGCTTGTTGCCACTCTTAAGAGCATCATGAAAACGGCTAACAACTTTCCCGGGGTCACTTTGAGAGCCAATAAAATAGATATCAGTTGGCTGCTTATTATCACTTCCATGTGCCAATAGAAGTGATCCTGGCACTGCCAGAGTAATAGTGACAAGAATGGTGCCCATAATAATTGTCAATTTTTTCATTATATCTCTCTTTTTATTTTACCTTTCATCAAATGAGCCGAGGTGTCTGTTTCCGTACTTTGATTTTTATTACAAATATAAGACAAACGAGCCAACAGCAAATTCTTCAACTAGTTTTATCCATAAATTGTTAACCACCGACCAAATTAGTGCAGTTCGCTCATACTCTGTGATAGCTTCAATCCTGTCAGGCAGTCCAATTTTAATAGTAACCACTTCCTTACTAAAAAGATAGAAACACATTATTACCAATCCTTGTAGAAAATATTTTCTGTGCTAGATCAAGCAAAGACTTTTGTATAGTAGGTAAGCAGGGCTCTATGTGGTAAAATCGCCAGCAGTTTACTAAGCTAACCCAATCTTTATTGAAATTGAGGATATTCAAGATGAAACAACCTGTACGAGTTACAGTTACTGGTGCCGCTGGCCAAATATGCTACTCATTACTTTTCCGTATCGCTTCTGGCGAAATGTTAGGTAATGATCAACCTGTAATCCTGCAATTATTAGAAATTACACCCGCATTAAAAGTACTTGAAGCGGTAAAAATGGAATTAAATGACTGTGCTTTTCCGTTATTGGAAGATGTTATTTGCACTGACGATGCAGCAATCGCGTTTAAAGGCTCTGATTATGGATTGATGGTTGGTGCTAAACCTCGTGGCCCTGGAATGGAACGCGCTGACTTATTGAAAGACAATGGTAAAATATTTAGCACTCTTGGTAAGGTAATCAATGAAGTTGCTAATCCAGGTATGAAAATATGCGTGGTAGGAAATCCAGCTAACACTAATGCATATATCCTGATGAAAAATGCGCCAAACTTAAATCCAAGAAATATCACAGCACTTACTCGACTTGACCATAATCGTGCGATCTATCAGCTTGCAGAGAAAACTGGTAAGTCAATGAATAGTATCAAGAAAATGACTATCTGGGGAAATCACTCAACAACCCAGGTTCCAGATATCGCATATACAACTGCTGCCGGAGAAGCTGCTGCAGATATGGTTGATAGTGCCTGGGCAAATGAAGAGTTTATGCCTAAAGTTGCTAAGCGTGGCGCTGAAGTTATTGCTGCCAGAGGATCATCTTCTGCGGCTTCTGCAGCCAATGGTGTTATTGACCATATGCGAACATGGGTTCTAGGTACGGAAGAAGGTGACTGGGTTTCAATGGCAGTTTATTCAGATGGTGCCTACGGAATCGAAGAAGGTCTTATTTACTCTTATCCTGTCACTTGTAAAGATGGAGACTGGACCATTGTTACCGGGCTTAACAATAGCGACTTTATCAATACAAAAATGAAAGAATCAGAGCAAGAGCTACAAGAAGAACGTGATACCTGTTCTGACTTGTTTTAATCTTTTTGAAAGAAAAAGCGGGTAAGTTTCTCCCGCTTTCTCTTTTTTATGAAAACCTTCTAATATTTCTCCCCCAAATAGCTAATCCCACGCTTTTCTCATAGATATAACTCACTAATATAATTGGCTTTTTACTAAGAAGCG
>CBDUHU010000523.1:0-3430 GCA_965366725.1 uncultured Kangiellaceae bacterium | reverse complement strand
ATTACCGGGCATCTCATCAATAAATAACCGATATAATTTTGAAACAACTCTATTCTTTACCTAAGAGTGTCTCTCCTATACCCTGTTTCCACCTGAAAATTATAACCATAATAGTTGGCTCCATTATAAAGAGGAGAATCGAATGAAAATCATCAATGGCACTATAACAGCAGCTTTGACGGGTATGCTGCTTAGTGTTTCAGTCAATGCACAAGCACCGGTAAAAGCGACCACTGAAGAAATAGAGAAAAATCAACAGGAGAAGTCTGAAAAGACTGATCAATGGGATGTCAATAATCCGCCCGGCGAAGAAAAAGAGATCAGAATAAAGACTGATCAATCAACCTGGAGCAATGTGGATATCAGCCCAGATGGAAGTACAATTATTTTCGATATGCTTGGCGATATTTATGCTATTCCAGCCAAAGGTGGTAAAGCAACCCCTATTACCGAAGGCATGGCGTGGAACATGCAACCGAGGTTTAGCCCTGATGGAAACCAAATAGCCTTTATCAGTGATAGAGATGGTGGAGACAACCTGTGGGTAATGGACTCCAATGGAAATAATGCTTATCAAGTCAGCAAAGAAAAGAAAAACCTGGTTCATACACCAAACTGGTCACCCGATGGCAACTACATAGCGACCAAACGCGGATTTGTTTCTTCTCGAAGTATTGCAGCTGGTGAAATATGGTTGTATCACAAAAGCGGCGGTAGTGGTTACCAGTTGAAAAAACGCATTGGCGGCAAAATAGCCCAAAAGAATATCGCTGAACCAGCATTTTCGCCAAACGGTCAATATGTTTATTATTCGATTGATTCAACCCCGGGAACAAGGTGGCAATACAATAAAAACCCGACTGATGAAATATTCACTATTCGAAGACTGGATCGTGAAACAGGAGAAGAAAAAACAATTGTCAGTGGTGCAGGCGGAGCAATTGCGCCAACACCATCCAGTGATGGAAAATACCTGGCTTATGTCAGAAGAGTCGATACCAACACGGTTCTTTTTGTCAAAGATCTTAAGACCGGACTCGACAAACCAATATTTAGTCAGTTAGATCGTGATCTTCAGGAAACGAACGGAAGTCATGGAAATACCACTCAGTTTGACTGGACCCCTGATAATCAATCAATCGTATTCTGGGCTGGTGGAAAAATTCATCGAGTCAATATCAAAACCAGACAGGTTAACAATATTCCTTTCGAGGTTGATGTTGCCAAAAAGATTACACCAGCATTACGTTTTACTGTTGATGTTGCCCCCGACGAGTTTGATGTAAAGATGATCCGATGGGCACAATACTCGCCCAAAGGTAATAAAATAGCTTATCAGGCTCTTGGTAAGATCTACATCAAAGATGTAAAGTCCGGTAAGCGCAAACGCCTGACCAGACAAACAAGCGATTTTGAGTTTTACCCGACATTTTCTCCAGACGGCAAGAAAATTGCCTATGTAACATGGAATGATAACAAGTTGGGTACGGTCAAAGTTGTATCCAGTCGCGGCGGAAAAGGCAAGACAATCACTTCACAGCCCGGACACTATATTGAACCTTCTTTTTCTAACGATAGTAAAAAAGTCACTTTCAGACGCTTTACTGGTGGTTATCTGACATCACCTGAGTATTCCATGGAGCCAGGAATATACATTGTAGATACTAATGCTAAAAACCTGAAGAGAGTTCATGACTCAGGTACAAATCCGCATTTTTCCAATGATGGTAAACGTATTTACTTTTCAAACTTCAACGACTTATCAAGTAGTAAATTATTCAGTATTGATATTGAAGGTAATGATATTAGAGAGCACCTGAATGGCAAAGATATTACCGAATATAGAGTATCACCTGACGGTAACTGGATTGCATTTACGCAACAGTTTAACGCATTTATCGCACCCTTTACTTCAACTGGTAAATCAGAATCGATTAACTCATCTTCTAAATCAATGCCGGTAAAACAGGTATCAAAACGAAGTGGTGAATTCCTTCATTGGTCAGCTAACAGTCAACAGCTAAACTGGGCGCTTGGCTCGACACTTTACTCTCGAGAATTAAAAGACGCTTTTTCTTATTTTTCTGGTAGTCCCGAAACACTTCCTGAGCCGGTTAGCGAAGGCGTCAATTTATCTTTTAAAACAAAGTCAGATATTCCGGAAGGCGCATTAGCACTTGTGGGTGCAGATATCATCACTATGAAAAATGCTCAATCAGAGCAAGAAGTGATCAAAAATGGCATTATTTTGGTAGAAGGAAATAGGATAACTGCGGTTGGTACAAAACAAGATACGACTATTCCTGAAGGTGTCACCCAGATAGATATGTCGGGCAAAACGATCACTCCTGGAATGGTAGATGTACACGCCCATGGCGGACAAGCCAGCAATGAAATAACACCGCAACAAAATTGGATGAGTTATTCCTCAATCGCTTTTGGGGTGACGACCATACATGATCCCTCTAACGATTCCAGCGAAATTTTTTCTGCCAGTGAAATGCAAAGAGCAGGTATTACAGTTGGTCCGCGCATTTATTCAACGGGAACCATACTTTACGGTGCAAAGGCGCCAGGATATACAGCTAATATTGACAGTCTGGAAGATGCTAAATTTCATATTCAGAGGCTGAAAGATATTGGTGCAATCTCAGTCAAAAGCTATAACCAGCCGCGCAGGGATCAAAAGCAGCAGGTAATTGCTGCAGGGCGTGAACTTGGTATTATGGTTGTACCTGAAGGTGGCGCTAAGTTTTACCACAATATGACAATGATAGCCGATGGTCATACTGGTATTGAACATGCACTGCCAATCGCAAATGTTTATGACGATGTAAAGCAGTTCTGGTCACAAACAGATGTTGGATATACACCAACTTTTGGTGTTGCTTATGGTGGACTTTCCGGTGAAACCTATTGGTATGACCGCACAAATGTCTGGCAGAACGAACACCTGATGCGTTACTCACCACGTTACTTTGTTGAGCCTGCATCAATTAGAAGAACCACAGCACCTGATTCACACTACAATCACTTTAATGTCGCAGATACAGCTAAACAGCTAAACGATCTGGGAGTGTCAGTACAGATTGGTGCTCATGGTCAACGTGAGGGTCTTGCGGCTCATTGGGAAATTTGGATGATGGCTCAAGGTGGTTTCACCCCTTGGCAAGCATTAAGGGGAGCCACTATTGATGGTGCCAGATACCTTGGAATGGATAAGGACATCGGTAGTATTGAAGTTGGAAAACTTGCTGACCTGATGATTGTCGATGGAGATTTACTAGCCAATATCAGGCAATCGGAAAAAGTCAGTCATACAATGATTAATGGTCGACTATTCGATACTCAGACAATGAATGAGGTTGGACGTAAGAAGAACTTTGAAAGAGAGCCATTCTTTTTTGAAACGCTTCAGTTGCAATCATTG
>CBDUHU010000522.1:0-3441 GCA_965366725.1 uncultured Kangiellaceae bacterium | reverse complement strand
GTGTATAAAATATGACGCCGCATCAGCATTTCTGCCAGTTCTGGGTCTCGGTTTGAAATAGCCTTCACAATGTTCTTGTGTTCATCAAAAGCTGTTGTAACTCTTGGGCCAGCCATACCCAACTGCACCCTGTACATTCTGATCAAATGATAAATACCGTCCAACAGAATGGAAATCAAATGACTGTTTTTGCTTCCTTGAATAATTCGATAATGAAAATCAACATCACCAGCTTCCTGATAATAAGTTTCACCATTACGCACGGTCAAAAAATGACTATCTAATAACTCTTCCAAATCACCAATCTCACCTTCAGACATGTGAATAGCAGCTAACCTTGCCGCCATTCCTTCTAGCGATTCGCGAACCTGATAGAGCGCCACTAGCCCTTTAGAAGTTAAAACAACTACCCTTGCTCCAACATTGGCTTTACGTTCAACCAGATGACAGGACTCCAGACGGTTAATGGCCTCACGAATGACGGCTCGACTCACCTCATACCTTTTCGATAATTCAACTTCACTTAATTTTGAACCAGAAGAAACAACTCCTTCAACAATATCCGCCCGCAACTTGATAAAGGTTTTATCTGATGTAGTGATTGGCAACTCATGAAAGGGCGACATTGTTAAATACTAGTTTGTAAAATTAATCGTTGATTGTCGACAATATAGGCAAAAAATGATAGATAGTCAAACAAAGCACACTATATTGTCGACAATTAAAGCATAAAAGAGTGAGTTAGCGGTAGTAAAGGACCTCAATAACTCATACCAAAGACTAGCCATATTCAATTAAAATCGCTTGTTCTATCAGAGTTAAGATACTACTTCTGCATATCTGTCTTAATCATTCCTGTCGTTAAAGCAGTTCCGGTAAGAATAATAATACCTGCAAACACCGTATTCACCTGAATCACTTCGTCGAGAAAAATATACCCCCATAATAAACCGAAGACTGGGATTAAGAAGGTAACGGTGGTCGCGCTGGTCGCACCCGTTTTTTCAATTAACCGAAAGAACAGTATCTGGGCAAACCCGGTACAAGCCAACGCCAATATAGAGACGTTAATCCATGCAGACAATGTTGGCGGCTGTGGTGGCCAGAAATAGATTGAAGCAGGTAGCAAGGTTATCGCAGCTATCAGCAAGCTACCAGTAGTTGTCACAATCGGCTCAACTCCCACCAGATTTTTCTTGGCGTAATTTGCTGCAACCCCGTAGCAGAAAGTTGCTATTACACCCGCTAATACAGCAAATAATTGATTACTCTGGGAAAAACCTATTTTGTCCCAGACTAAAAGAACCACCCCAATTAATCCAACAGCCAGACCAATTATTGCAAATTTGTTTAGCCGTTGATTTAACCAGACAAACGCCACTATCGCTGCAAAAACAGGGGTAGCGGCATTTAAAACCGATGCGAAGCCAGCAGTTACATAAAGAGTAGAGTAGGCAATTAAGGTAAACGGAAGCGCCGAACCAACAATGCCAATCACTGAAATTGGAATTATTTTCTCCCTTAAAACTAACATTCTCTTACCTTTAAGTATCAGTGGAAGGAGAAACAAACCAGCCAAAGACACTCTGACAGCCATCATGGGAATTGCACCAAACTCAGGAACTGAGATACGCATAAATAGAAATGAAGCGCCCCAAAGCATCGCTAATAGAAGCAGATCAGAAAACTCTCTAATTCTCACTGATGTAATCCGTAAAGCGCAGGTAAGCAGTACAAGAAAAAAGGTTCTTATAATTCATTGATAACAAATCAATCAAACAAACGGTTATTTTTCGTTGTGAGAAAATAATGTTGTTCCATATTTTTTCTGGAGAATGCTTTTTTGTTCAGCTGTCAGTTGACTCTGGTGAGAAAATTCTTCAATCACTGTATTGTTAATAGGTAGTTGAAGATAAACCGTCTGATTACCAGTAATAAGAACCCGGGTGTGATAATAGCCCTTTTGAGGTTCTGAAGTTACCTTTCCATTTTTAACCAACCAGACATTCATTCCAGAAAGCCCATAATGAGTAATAACATAATCACCATCAAAATAGGAAACTCCCAGTCTCGAAATACGATTTTCAGTATCTCCCGAAATAAATACATAACCAACAACAGAAAGCAGTATTACTGCCACAATCAAAAGAAATTTAGTTTTCATTACTCTACTCAAAAGAATTGAATCATATAAAGTATCATACCAGTCATTCAATTAAAATTAGAGTATTTACTAGATAAGTGATTCCAGGAGCCTGCTTTATCCTTCACACAAATAAAAAAGCAGGCTCAATAACAATTAGATAGATATTCTATATTTTTTTCTCAACAGATTATTTAAACGTTATATAATCTGCAGGATCTCTCGACTGGCTATCCTGAAGTATTTCAAGATGAAGATGCGGCCCTGAGGCAAGTCCGGTTTCACCAACTTCACCAATCAGCTGACCGGCTTGAACTTTTTCACCTACATTTACTGCCCGACTGTTAAGATGGGAGTATAGACTATGTAAGCCGTTACCATGATCGATGATGACCAAAGTTCCATAGTTCTTTTTACCTTTAAGCAAATCAGTTGATACTTTAACTACACCACTATTCACGGCCAATACAGGCGTTCCTCTATCCGCAGCCAGGTCAATTCCTCGATGAAACTTATGAAATCGATTATTAGCCCCGTAATGAGAGCTAATTTGTGACTGTTTAACCGGATTGAGCAATCTATTCTTAATTTCCAGGGTGGAAGCATTTAACTGTGGTTGAACCATAATAGTGACACAAGCGATACCGGCCGCCCAACTCCACAATTTTAATTTATCAAAATGCGACTTGAATTTATCGCTTGATGAATTCATTATGTGCTTTATTCTCATACTTAAATTCCTATTTGTTTTCGGTGAGAAGGCTGCAACTGTCTCACGTGAGATAGCAGTTGCAGATCCGCGGAGGACTGTGAGCATGGCGTGCGCGTAGCTCCTCCGCAAATTCTGTTTATTAGATAAAACTTCAGAGTCACAACTTGCTTCAATCCCCCAGACCATTTGTTTATAGAAATACCTGATAAAAGGGCTAAACCAGACGAAACATCGCAATAAATTCACCAGCAAAACAATAACTCCATCATTTCGTTTCAAGTGAATAAATTCGTGCCGTATTATCAAGCCGATTTGTTGGCTCTCTAACTCACTAAAGAGTTTGGTCGGAAAAACCAGGACAGGTTGTTTAAGCTGATAAGCAAAAGGCGAGATAGTATCATCTGAAATAACGACTTTAATCTTAAAAAACTGTTGCAATCTTACTAATTTTTTATAGTGAAGCTGCCCGCAAATAGAGTGGCATTGTTTTACCGGCCGGGCCGCAGCGATAATTTGATTAACCCTTCTTAATCTGACGGCAAACTGAGCGATCATCCATAAAACGCCAGTGAGTAGAATAACTCCC
>CBDUHU010000521.1:0-3446 GCA_965366725.1 uncultured Kangiellaceae bacterium | reverse complement strand
AATACAGAAGCGTCCAATACTACCGGTGTTGTTAACTTCAATATTAAACCACTAGATATCCCAGATCCTGAAAAGCATCAGGAAGTCAGTATTTTCGGATGTAATAATGTTTCTAAAACAGTCAAAAAGCTTGAGTGGGGAAAGCAATATTCACGTGAACTCACCTACGGTTGGCAAGAAGATAAAAGCTTTTATGTTGCGCAGTATTACCTGGCCTCTCCACCAGTACCAATACCTTCTAAACCAGACGAAAAGACAACTTTAGGTTTGTTATATCAAGATCATTTTAGATTTGAAGGTGTAGAACCTTCGGTAGAGGTTACTCTCGATTACAACCAGTTAATGCCAGTGTATCTGAGCTATATTGATATCGACTATGGCAACTGTCAGGGAAAGGTTGACCAAATTCCAATTAACACTATATGCCCGCAATTCCCCTATAAAAACGGAGAACATAAACTTGCCTCCGGCATTGGTTTATTAGCTAATAAGAAAGACCAAAGACGAATATTTTTACCTACTTTGGATGTGGCCGGAAAAAATCCTTTGCAATGTAGTGCATCAATACTGAATGATATTCAGCTTGATTACCGGATCAGTTTTAGTATTGGTGAGTTAATAATCGATAAACTGGATTTAACCCAACAACTTTTAAATCCCTCATCGATTCCGCTAAAGCTATTTTGTGAAAAACGACCTGATACTGAGCCTCTACCTTCCGGGTGTACGCCTTGATGAAAGCCTTGATTTATAGTGCTAATTATTTTTTTTAGTATTGTAAATAATTCAATTACCTTTTGTAGGTTGGGTTACAACCCAACCTTCTTCAGGCTCTGGTTTATCAGCAAGTGCCAGTTTTGCCAATTTAAGTCCCTTTCGCCAACCTAGTATCTGAATTGAAGTCAGTAAACCGGCAACCATAGCGCCGGCGACACCACAAGATAATATATCTTGTCCGGTGAGCCAAAGTCCGGGAATATTTGATTTGGGTTTTAACCAGTCTTGTTTAAATCGCTTTGGCTCGTGTTCTAATCCGTAAATTTCACCTTCATCGTAGGCGCAGAAAAACTTGGTAGAAAGTGGCGTTGATGCTTCGTAATAATCTATCTTACCTTTTAATTGAGGCATTTTTTTGTAAAGCACTTCCAACATACGATTTGCAAAGTCATCACTCAATTTTTCATAGTCTTCGCCTCGTTTCCCCCAGGTTGTATCTTTCCATTTTTCAAACAACTCATAACTCGCCGGCGCAACAATTTCGATAGTCGAACGACCAGGATAGCGACTCTGAAAACTTGGGTCTTTAGCTGATGGAAATGAAATGTAAACTACCGGCATAGGCTTAGAAGGATCGTTAAAAAACGACGCAACATTATCATCATGATTTTCATCCAGATAAACCCAAAAATTTGTTTTAGGTAATGATAATGATTCTGCATCTTCTTTTAGTCCAATAAACAAACCGACATTAGTACATGAACGCTTAATAGAACTAAGTTTATCTGGGTATCCAAATTTTTCTGCGGTTGCTTGTGGTACTAACTTGTCATAGGTATTAAAAGCGCCCGCATTGCTAATAATAATAGGGGAACGTATTTCGGTTCCATCAGCCATACGCACGCCAACTGCCCGGTCATTTTCGATGAGCACATTTGAAACATTGGCATAGGTAAACACTTCGCCCCCAGCTTCTTGAATTTGCGGGATAATAGTTTCCGCCATTTTGGCTGCGCCGCCTACAGGATAATAACCGCCGTTGAGGTAGTGCCTTGCTATCAGGCTATGAATAAAAAAGCAGCCTTTCCGGGGAGGGATCCCACAATCACCCCACTGCCCGGTTAGCACTGCAATTAGTTTTTCGTTTTGGGTAATAGACTTAAGTACTTCATAGGTTGTCTTGTTAAAATAATCTGGTTGTAACCGTTTAAATACTGGCGCTAATAATTTTTGCATTCGAGAACTAAGGATCTTATTGATTGCAAACCAACGTACACCATTATTAGTTTTCTTAATCATGGCAAGATATAGATCAATGGCTGCATGTTCCTCTGGAAAACGTCTTTTCATTTCTTCACTAAACGCTTGCCGACCGGCCACTAAATCGAAAGATTCATCGCCCAGAAATATTCGGTCGTAAGTTGAGTCCATTGCCGCCCACTTTAATTTTCGGTTACTGATAAAATCGAATATTTTACGGGTGACCGTTGGATAGCCTACATCGCCGATATAATGAACACCAACATCCCATTCGTAACCTTCCCTGGAGTATGCATGAGTTAGCCCACCTGCCGTGTAATGCTGCTCTAGCACCAGAACCTTTTTGCCCATTGCAGCCAAAGATCTCGCAGTGGTTAACCCCCCAATACCAGAGCCAATCACAATCGCGTCATAATCGCCATCCAGCCGATTTGGTCGATAACGCTTACCGATTCTGATAGTACTTGGTTGCTTACTACGTTTGCTTGAGTTTTGTTGCAGAGAAGGCTCTGTCATTGATTTGCTTACACTTGCATGAATGGTCGGATGAGTATAACGAATCTTTTAGGGTCATGATAGAGCAAAGTTAATGCTTGAAATTGGCCATAGTTCAGTCACACTTATTCAATATGGCAGAAAACTTTAACAGTCACCTGCTTCGCAGGTATGACTAAGAATATTATCCTGAGTATTTAAACCATAACTGAATCACTCCACCGAATAATTCAGGGGTAACCGATTCGCTAAAAGTTGAACCGGTTACAGAATCAAAAGCTCAAATAGGACTCATTATAATTTGTCCAATAGCCACGGCTCTGATCAATCTTATTTATTATAAGTTTCTCTTTGCCCAGGCAAAATATCCAGAAACTAAAAATTGATTGCTAGAATTGATGGCTTTTTAGCAGCGTTCCCTGATGCAACTCCAGGTCATGTTGTGAATTACCAGTCAACTTTTGGTCTGCCGGATAAAGAGCTAGTGTCTTTTTCCCATTGAGGCTTCGTGAAAAACTTAGTTGCAGATTGTCAATATCGGGAAGTATTTTTTTTGAAATCAACATCTCCCACTCACGGTAACTGCCCTGACTGGCGGTACTTGCGGTCCAGCCAAATCGTTTGTAAAAACCGACTAAAGTCTTCTCTCCTTTTGGGTGTAATTCATCCCAGTAGTTAGAATCACGATATATCCATTGGAATTTTTCGCGATCTCTTAGCCATTGATTATTTTCTAAATGGTAATGTGCTTCTCCCAATGCCGCTGATGCGTGCATAACCTTAAGACTCTTAGTATCACGTAAATAACCATTAACAATAGTGGCAATATCTGTTCTTATCGCAATATAAAAATACTCTTTCGATTCTTTAATTAGAACAAATTGCTCATCAACCACAGTGGTTAATCCAGCTTTGTCCTTTAACTCATCACGACTTATCGAACCATCCAGTAAAATATCATCCCAGGGATTGGC
>CBDUHU010000520.1:0-3451 GCA_965366725.1 uncultured Kangiellaceae bacterium | reverse complement strand
ATGGATACAATGTTGGTAGCCACTTGCTCTCAACCGTCAGTAGCTCGTTAACCAAAGTACTCCGACCATTCGATTTGATTTGCCGCTTCAACGATGAACAGTTCTGTATTGCAGCATCGATCAGTAGTCGACAGGATGCAGAATCTTGCCTGAAGCGTGTCTATCAGGAATTAATCAATATAAAACATCCAATTGACCACGATATTGAACTTTATATTGATACTCGTGTAGGTGGGGTTATTTTTAATGAAGAACTACATATGACCGTATCGCACTTGCTACAAGATGTTGGTTATGCATTGTCAAAAGCAAAGAGCCAATCCAGACACAATTATTTATTAACTCAAAGTCCAATGATAGAAGAGAAATAGTCGGAGAATCAAAAAAAAGAAAGTCTCCCGATTAAAAAAAACGGGGCTATCAAATTTACTCAACTTCCGGACATTGTGTACTCCGGTTCTCATCAAACTCAATTGATTCAAGATCAGCCAGGTCTCTCACTCTGAATATAAGCGGATTATTAACATCCGAAAAAAAGCGATAGCCTAAAATAGCATCAGCAAAAGCGACTTCATTGCTGGTCGCCCTTGCATCGATATCACGTACCATCACCATTTTTGGATAGGTTAATTTTAAAGTCTCAACCAATGCAAGGTACTTATCTTTATCACCGGGCCGAATATGTGGAGGAAATATATTAAATTCCTTTTCAATTTGAACCACCCTTAAACGGCCACGAGCGCCATCATCTGCAACAGCTCTAAAAGTGATAAATAGTTTAGTATTGGAATTATTACTGACTTCGCCAGTAAGGGATAAAGGCGAGCAAATAGCTTTCACTCCTTTCAATGCTTCAAGTACGCTTTGGTCAAACTTCTGGAGTTGGATAATATGTGGGGCTAGTAATTCTTTAGTCTTGTTGTCAGTGACCAGTAACTCATTATAGTCATAATAGAGTTCGTCAATATCCTTTCCAATCAACTGTCCTTTAATTGCTCTTTTAGTTTTATAGTCAATTTTTACTTTTTTCCAGTCAACTTCAAGAAGATCAACATCATCACCAATACAGATTCCTTCCATACATAAGCGATCTTCAGCTGCAATTAAGCTGAAGGTTGAAAAAGATAACAGCAATATTATTATTAGTAGCTTACTTTTCATTTTCGAAATACTCCACTAACCACTATATTACCGACTATCTAATTCCAACTATACTTGGCGCGGTATCAGGGTTAATCTCTAAAATTGTTGTATTGTAAAGGCCATTCTAATTCGGCTCCTTTAAGAAGCTGAATAACACTTTGTAAATCATCTCTCTTTTTCCCTGTAACCCTTAATTTATCACCTTGAATGCTAGCCTGAACTTTAAGTTTAGCATCTTTAATCATTTTTATAATTTTCTTTGCCAACGCCTGCTCAATCCCTTCCCTGATCACAATTGGTTGACTAACCGCTTTTCCAGTGGATTGAACTTCACCGACATCCATGCAGTTGACATCAATATTACGCTTTATCAACTTAACTCGTAATATATCTGCGAGTTGTTTCGCCTGAAAAGGGCCATCAGCCAAAACCTTTACTAACTTATCTTCCAGTTCAAATTTAGCCGCCGTTCCTTTTAAATCAAAACGAGTCGAAACTTCTCTGTTAGCCTGATCTACTGCGTTAACTAGTTCGTGACTATCTATTTCAGAAACTATATCAAATGAGGGCATTAAAGCTTTTCCATTATAATCAAAAGTAAAATAACTACTTTTAACATATCAACTCTCAAAGATCCACTATTTAGCATTTTACATTATAGCTAACTATCTGATTTAATAGCTTTTTTTTAATAAAAAACTGATAAATTCAACAATTAATTGATTAAAATCAATTTTATAACGCGTAAACATATTATTTACCTAATTATAGGAGAATATTTCAATTCTAAACAGATTACTCAATACAGCCGGTTTTAACGCTATAATTAATCAGGGTACTCAAATTAAGGAAATTAAAAATGGACAGATTTTCAATAACTTGTGATAATTTCGCCCGTAGCATTAGTTCAAATAATCTCGCGTACCAATCTCTGGTCTGCAATAACTAAACTCAATAAGATAATGCCAATACTGGAAAATTTCGAAAACGAATACAGTAGCGATCATATACAGCGCCTTAATAGTGCGCTGCAAAGCGGCATGTTCCTTCAAGTCAGGATGATGCTTAACGAGCTTCCCGCAGCCGATGTCGCCCACTTTCTTGAATCAACACCACCAAAAGAAAGAAATATATTATGGAGATTGATCAATACAGAAAGAGAAGGTCAGGTTCTTCAATTTCTCGATGATGAAATCCGTAACGAATATGCAGCCAACATGGAGCCAGCAGCACTTGCGGCAGCAACAAGGGATCTGGATATCGATGATCAGGCGGATATTCTCGGAGATCTACCCGACAAAATAGTTAAAGAAGTACTTGCATCAATGCGAGTTCAGGATCGCCATAGAATTGAACATGCGCTGAGTTACCCTGAAGACAGTGCTGGCGGTTTGATGAATACCGATGTGGTTACGGTAAGACCTCTGGTAACCATTGAAGTTGTATTACGCTATATTCGAATGAAGGGAACTTTGCCAAATAATACCGACAGTATTTATGTTGTTGATGCTTCAGATAAACTAATCGGTTCTGTTCGCCTTTCTACATTAATAACCAGTCAACCAGATGAAACTGTGGAACAGCTACTTGATGCCAATATACAAGCGATCCCTATCGGCTTACCAGATGATGATGTTGCTCGTCTTTTTGAAAGACGCGACTTAATTTCTGCACCTGTCGTTGACAAACAGGGGAGATTGCTCGGCAGGATCACTATTGATGATGTAGTAGACGTTATTATTGAAGATGCCGATCACTCGTTAATGAGTATGGCTGGTCTTGATGAAAATGATGATACCTTTGCCCCTGTGATCACCAGTGCTAAAAGGCGCGCTGTGTGGCTTGGGATCAATCTAATAACCGTGATAGTCGCGGTTTCTGTTATCGGAGTTTTCGAAGAAACCATCAAAATTGTCACAGCGCTGGCAATTTTACAACCTATCGTTCCAAATATGGGCGGTATCGCGGGCACTCAAACGCTCACTTTGGTCATCCGTGGACTCAGTGTCGGGCACATTAGCAATAGCAACTTTCGCTGGCTGATGATGAAAGAACTTGGGGTAAGTATCTTAAATGGTATTTTATGGGCTATGGTTGCTGGAGTTTCGGTCTATTTGTGTTTTGGCTTTATTGACTATTTTGCAGAATATGCAGAACACGCACTCAACCTTGGTTATACAATTGCCGGTGCAATGAGTATAACTCTGGTTGTTGGCGCTATGTTGGGCACAATCTTGCCAATGATTATGAGACGTCTGGATATTGACCCGGCGCTTTCCGGTGGTGTGGTATTAACAACAGTACCTGA
>CBDUHU010000519.1:0-3451 GCA_965366725.1 uncultured Kangiellaceae bacterium | reverse complement strand
TCGTACTATTTTCTTCTATGGCGGCGATGGCTGGAAATGCGGGTCAAAGTGATTACTCCTTTGCCAATTACTTTATGGACTCATATGCATCAATGAGACAGTCATTGATGGAAAAGGGTAAAAGACACGGAAAAACATTAAGCCTTAATTGGTCGCTCTGGGCTGATGGTGGAATGCAACTGGACGAACAAACTGAACTTTTCTTTAAGAAAAACTTAGGGATTAAGCCACTTACCAAAGAAACCGGTATTAATGCATTTGTCAAAGGCCTTGCTTCAGATAAATCACAATTTATGGTGTTGGAGGGAGTTCAGGAAAAAATTGAACTTGCGTGGGGCTTAAAGGAAAAAGAAGCTTCCTTAGCAACAGATGTTCAACCCTCAAACAGTGAAAGTGATAACCAGAATCAATCAGTTAGTGAGCAACCAGCCAACTCCTTAGCAGTGATGGTGCAAAATGAGCTATCACAGATGGTGATGGAGTTTTTGAAATTGGAAGCTGATGACGTTTCTCTGGATGAAATTTTACTCGACCTTGGATTTGATTCAATTGGTTTGACGACTTATGCGAATTTAATCAATGAGAAGTACCAGCTTGATATTACCCCTGTTCTATTTTTCGAATATCCATCTATTCGAGAAATTGCCGGTAATCTTGCAGAAGAGTTTCAGACAGAGGTTTCGGTATTTCACCAACAGTCAGTTAGCGATTCAGATAGCGCTGATAGCGTAAAAACAAATGTCGTAGCAAAAACTGCTGAACAACCAGTAGAAAATTTACTTGGTTTTAACAAAGCATGGACACCTGAATCTGCCAACCAAACAACAAAAGTTTCCACCCAAAAGGTTGAGTTTTCGACAGAAGATCGGTTTATCAATCAACCGATTGCTGTTGTTGGGATGAGTGGTGTGATGCCTCAATCAGATGATCTGGATGAGTTTTGGGATAATTTGCAAAATGCGCGAAGTATGATCACGGTTATTCCAGCTGATCGCTGGGATTGGCATGATTATTACGGGGATCCTTTAACTGAAGTGAATAAGTCTAACTCAAAGTGGGGTGGGTTTATGCGCGAAGTTGACAAATTTGACCCTCTATTTTTCGGTATTTCGCCACGGGAAGCTGAAATGATGGACCCCCAGCAACGGATATTTCTTGAAACTGTGTGGAAGGCGGTGGAAGATTCCGGACAAAAAGTCTCTGATCTAGCGGGTACAAAAACCGGTTTGTTCGTTGGTGCTGCGACTAATGATTATGTGGATTTGATGAGTAGCCAGAATGTTGGTCTGGATGGTTATTCTGCTTCAGGTAATTCTCATTCAGTACTGGCAAATCGAGTTTCGTTTTTACTTGATATACAAGGGCCAAGTGCGCCACTTGACACTGCCTGTTCCAGTTCGCTGGTTGCCACCCACAGAGCGATTGAATCGATTCATACTGGTAGTTGTGAAATGGCAATTATTGGTGGAATACAAGTTATGTTATCGCCAGCTGCTTATATTTCATTTGGAATTGCGGGAATGCTAAGTGATGATGGTAAGTGCAAAACATTTGATAAAAGTGCAAACGGCTATGTTAGAGGAGAAGGTTCTGGTGCTATCTTTATTAAACCTCTGGAAAAAGCACTAAACGATGGCAATCACATTTATGCGCTGATTAAAGCAACTGCTGAAAATCACGGTGGTCGTGCCACCATGTTAACTGCACCAAACCCAGCTGCCCAAGCTGATTTATTGGTTGAAGCTTATCAAAAAGCAAATATTGATCCCACAACAGTTGGATATATTGAGTGCCATGGTACAGGAACAAGTCTTGGCGATCCGATAGAAATACAAGCACTAAAGAAATCCTTCGCAGAACTTTATAAACGTCACAATAAGTCTATTGCGGAGACTCCACACTGTGGTTTGAGTTCAGTCAAAACCAATATCGGTCATCTGGAAACTGCGGCCGGTATTGCAGGTATACTGAAAGTACTACTTTCAATTAAACACAAGAAAATTCCAGCTTCACTTCATTTTGATGAAATGAACCCTTATATATCGCTGAAAGACAGTCCGTTTTATATTGTCGATAAAACCAAAGACTGGGATGTGATGTATAGTGATGATGGGGTTGCATTGCCACGCAGAGCAGGCATTAGCTCGTTTGGTTTTGGTGGAGCAAACTCACACATTGTTCTTGAAGAGTATCTTCCTCAGCAAGTTTTAGGCGAATCACCCATTAACGGCGAACACTTGGTCGTTCTTTCAGCAAAAAGTCCAAAGAGTTTGAAAAATTATGCTCAACAGTTATTAAATTACTGTGTTAATAATGAAGTTAACCTTACCGATTGTGCGTATACGCTTCAGGTAGGTAGGGATGCCTTGAGTGAAAGAATTGGTTTTATGGTGAAATCGAAGGAACAACTGGTAAGCAAAATCGAAGATTACCTGAGTGGTGAGAAAAACCTGAAAAATGTCTTTACAGGCAAAGTTGGACGTAATAAAGAAAGCATGAACCTGATAAGTCAGGATGAAGATATTAAAAGTACTGTTATTGAAAAGTTAATTAACGGCAACAAACTGGCAAAGCTACTTGAACTTTGGGTGAAAGGATTAGAGTTTGACTGGCTTCGTTTATATGAAAATAGCCGACCGAAACGTATTAGCTTACCAACTTATCCATTTGCGCGTGAACGTTATTGGTTTGATTCATCTGAAGATGAAAGTTCGAGTATTAAATTTGTGAAGAAGGACGTTGGTTATAGCGCGATACATCCCTTGCTACATCAGAACACTTCTGATTTCAACCAACAGAGTTATCAGAGTCGTTTTACTGGGACAGAAAGCTTTATGCATTGTTCACAGTCCGGGTCGGAAAGACAACCAGATAAAGTGGTATTTCCTGCAACGGTCTACCTGGAAATGGCAAGAGCGGCAATTGCACAGGCATTACCAGCAGATGAGCGTTCAAGTGGGATTGAATTGACTCAAGTTATTTGGAGTCAGTTATTTTATCCTTCAGCAAATAATGCGCTTAATATTGCGCTACTTAATAATGGTAAAGGTGAGGTTGATTTTGAAATTTATAGCTCAGGTGTAGAAAATTTTGCTGACTATGGTGAATTAATTCACTGTCAGGGGCATGCACTGGTTAGTTCCGCCGCTCCGGTTATTAAAGTCGATATCGCCGGATTAACCGAGAAAATGAATCCTCAGGTTATCAATCAGAAAAACCTGACGGGGCTTTTTGAAAATATTAGTGTTGCTCGTGATATTTATATCCAAAGAGTTAATAAAATATTAAAAGGTAATCATCAGCTACTGGTTGAATTAGAATCGCATAGTGTAAATGCTGACGACTTTGTTATTGATAGTGATAGCTTGAATAGTACGCTACTTTCGATAGAGGCTCTTCTGTCTAAGGCAGATTGTCAAGCTTATAAAAATAGTTCTTATATCACTGTAGA
>CBDUHU010000518.1:0-3454 GCA_965366725.1 uncultured Kangiellaceae bacterium | reverse complement strand
TGAATTTCATAATCACTAAATGAGGATCGAATGTTAAGTTCTTTTGTTTTATCTGATACTAGATTGCATGAGGCTTAACAAATTTAAGTGTCATTCGGTCACTTTCACCAATTGCCTGATACTTTTCTCGATCAGTGTCACCCAAACGATAGACCGGTGGTAAAGTCCAAACACCTTTTGCATGGTCACGGGTATCTTTTGGATTAGCATTGATATCTGACTTTTCAACTAACTTAAAACCTACTTTCTCTGCAAGTTTAATTATTTCAGACTGTTTGAGATATCCCATTTTTCCGCTCTTATCAAGTGGAAAGCGATGTCCAGCTCGATGTTGTACAAGACCAAATACGCCACCTGTCTTTAGAGCATCAAAAATGGCTTTATAAACGGCTTGAGAAGAGCCTGAGTTATGCCAGTTATGGGTATTACGAAAAGATAAAATCATGTCTGCTGAGTTTTTTTCCGCAAAATCCAGTTTATCTGGGGTCTGCATTACCGTTACTTTAGTTTTTCCATAGAGTTCAGGGTTAGCTTTGAGCTTATCTTGAAACCTTTTAGCATTCTTTCTAAAGTATTCCATTTTCGATTCAGGATCATATCCCGCTGCAATATATTGTCCTTTGTCTTTTAAGTAAGGAGCAAGAATTTCAGTATACCATCCGCCACCAGGTGAAATTTCGATCACGGTCATATTTTCCTTTAAACCGAAAAACTTCAGAGTCTCCAGCGGGTGACGATAATCGTCTCTTGCTGCATAGCTTTCAGTACGGTGTTTACCCGCAATTACTGTCGCTAATTTGTCTGTTTGATGTGCATTGGCATATGCCCCTGAAAATACAACAGATAGAACTAATCCTGTTTTTATCAGAAAGTTATTAATATTTGTCATTATCTACCCTTGTTAAATATAAGATTAATTGAATTGAACAATGTATAGATTAAACCTGAGGCCGGGTATATAGGCAAGCATTTTGGTCAGGCTATAGCATCATTTCATCGTATTTTAAGTTTAAGTATGATTATGTTCTTTATTGTGTATTATCACACTTGCAGTTTGGTCGAATGTCGCTGTAACATGAGTTGCTATAGAATTTTGCGGTAACTATGCCTATGACTCAACTTGACAAGATAGATCGAAAAATATTGGCCATTTTGCAAAAAAATGCCCGTATTACTAATAAAGAGCTGTCAAATAGGTTGGGATTATCCCCACCACCAACCTTAGAAAGAGTCAAAAAGTTAGAGTCAAATGGGTTTATCCGCGACTATGTCGCGCTACTGGACCCTAAAAAAATTAATCTTGGGACTACCATGATGGTTTCAGTGAGTTTACATCAGCATTCACAGAAAGCAATCCAGGAGTTTAATAGTGCTATCCATAGTTTAACTGAAGTAATGGAATGTTATCACCTGACCGGGGAAGATGACTTTTTATTAAAAGTAGTCTGCAAAGATATACTTGAGTACGAAATGTTTGTCAGGGAAAATCTTGCCCGGCTGAATAGTCTGGGAAAAATTAAATCATCAGTTGTATTATCGACCTTAAAAAAAACCAATCACTACCCTGTTGAGGATTAGTCATCAATAAGATGCTCGTGAAGGCCGCGACTTAATTCCAGATAATGGTAGTTTTGAATTAACAGGCTCACTCGATTATTCGCATCTGCCTGGAAGCTACCTATAAAACTGTCTCCAGCTATTTTTCTTGCTATTAAACAGCTTTGTTCTATCCAGGTATGATCATCATTTTCACCAATAACACTAATTAGTGCGCAATTTGTTAACACCTTAAATGAAAAAGCAGGCAATAGCTGTGTAAGTTGCTGGGGGGTTGGCTTTGCCTGATCACTATTATTATAACTTAGTACCAATTCTGCAGTTGACATCTCATGTTGACTTAAAAGCAGGTCAAAACCCCGGGATGATAATCTCTTGATGATATCCGTGAAATCTTTGTCTGAGTTGAGATTGCTGATGTTAATATATTCTACCGATGGTTCATAAACGACCGCTTTTACTTTTTTTGATGGCTCGCTATCCTTTGTAATTCTGGTTCCCATATGTATTGGGTTACTGGTACAGCGAACAGTTAATGGAATTGCATTTTTTTCTGCCGGTTGTAGCGCACGAGGATGGAGCACTTTTGCGCCAAACCGCGCCATCAGGTGAGCATGTTGATAACTGAGAAACGGAAGTTGCCGTGCATTGTTTATTTCTCTGGGGTTTGCACTGAAAACGCCATCAACATCAGTCCATATTTGAATCTCCTTAGCCCGTAATATTGCTCCCAGATAGGCTGCGGAAGTATCAGAGCCTTCACGTCCCAATAGGACTGTGTTGTCTTCATGATCTGATGCAATAAATCCTTGAGTAATATAAACACAGTTATCTGATAGTGGTTTTCCGGTTACCTTTTCAATCAATTGGGGCTGTTGATGATAACGACAACTGGCGCCAGTAAAGTGGTGCCATTTATCCTCAATGGAGTCGGCTGTTAACAGCTGTCGAGCATCAAGCCAGATTGTTTCGATACCCATTGCCCGCAAGTAATGGCTGCCGATGGTTGTTGATAATAGCTCGCCTGTTGCAACTATGGATGCGTGCAATTGAGGACTGATAACACCTTGATTGAATATTGTCTGGCAGTCGGTGCAAAGATCCTCAAACAAACTGGAGAGCTGATTGGTTAAATCAAGCCCCAATTGTGCGGAAAAACCAATATGAAGCTCTCTTAAGTGCTTAATTGGTTGTTGATAAACCCCGGCAACGGCCTGGTGAAGTAGAGCTTCCAACAGGTTAGAGACATTTTTTAGCGCTGATAAAACGAGCAAAGGTCGCGTCTGATTATTCAGTTGTTGTTTCACCTGATTGGCTATTGTCAGCCAGTGATTTGCTTCACCGACACTGCTTCCGCCAAACTTCAAAACCACAAATTGTTTTTGCATAGCTGACTCTATTAGCTAATTTGATCGAATACTAACATTTTCCTCACTAGTAATAAATGTGGGTTATATTTTTGTGAACCGGTGCCAATCTTTGCATCAGTAGCGGTATAGTTAGTTATAACTTCTTGAAAAGTGTTTCTTTCGAGAATAAAACTTAGTGATGTATAATGATTTGATTAGCAGATCAATGAATTGATGTTAAATATTGATACTAAATCTAAAATGAAGTTTAATCTGGTTCTCGCTAATACAAAGGTGATCATTCATCTGTTGCAAGATATTTTATAGCTTATGATGACAAATCAGTTCATTCTCGATTATATCAGGCAAAATGGTGGTTCAATAAAAGAACATCATTTACTCAGTTATATAGAGTCGGAACACCCCGAGTTTTTCTCAAATCTCGGAGAGTCACCAACTTTATATAAAAAGCACTTCCTTCTTTTTCATCACCTTTATCAAATCAATGAGGTACTTTCATTTAATTATGGACAACGCCATTCAGTGGA
>CBDUHU010000517.1:0-3457 GCA_965366725.1 uncultured Kangiellaceae bacterium | reverse complement strand
AAGAGAGGAAGTTATGTTTATGAGAAAACTTAAGGTAATGAAATGGTTGTTGATTGCATTTATTAGCATGCTTGCAAGTGCTGGTATTGTGAATTTGAGTAGTTTTCAATTATGGAGCACAACCAATGGAAGTGATGTTATTCGAGTGATCCCTGATAATGCTAGCGTAGTCGCTGAAGGTTGTAATGATCCTGATAGTTATATGGTGGATACGGCACTGACTGATGCTGCAAAAAGTAGAATCTATTCAACATTGCTTGCGGCTAAAATGTCTGATAAGCCGGTCAAATTAAATATTCAGGGATGCGAAAGTAATCGTCCTGCGATTAACAATGTGATTCTTAATTAGCTAATTTATAAAGTAGTATTGAGTCATTTTTGTTTTATAAGAGCGTGTTTTTTTTATTATGGCACGATGTTATTTATCCTTGTTTAAGTGAGGTTCATTTATTTTGTCAGAATAGGACTTTTTGATCGCGATCTTCAGTAGTTATAGATTTTTGTTTGGTAATATTTGGCATTTTTAGTTTTTTTAACACTCAATCGTCGGTTATGTTCTAATATTTGTCGCTTTTTTACTATTGTGTTTTTATTTTCTATTTTAGCCTGTTCAGGAATCGGTTGAGATATTAATGCTCGTACCATAACTATAAAAAAAGGAAATAAAATGAACACGAAAATTAAGATAGCGTGTGCTGCTACACTGCTGGCCATTGGGGTTTCAGCACATGCAGCACAAGAACGAGTGATTGTTAAATTTAAAGAAGGTAAGGGTCCTTCTGTAAAAGCAATGGCTGCACAATCAGGCGGTAGTTTAAAAGTTGAACTAGATAGCTTAAATGCTTTTGCCGTAGAAATGCCTTCTGCCGCAATCAATGGTTTAAGAAACAATCCTCATGTTGAATATATCGAAGAAGATTTAAAGCGTGAGTTATTTGCCACTAATCTGAATAACACTGAAGTGACACCATATGGCTTAGCTAAAGTTCAAGCCGATCTGGTTTCAGACGCACAAGCATCAAACCGAACAATATGTATTATTGATAGTGGTTATGATATTACAAATCCAGACTTGAGCGGTAACAATGTTAGTGGAACTAATGATTCAGGAACAGGCCAATGGTCTACTGCTGGTGGTTCTCACGGTACTCACGTTGCTGGTACTGTTGCAGCTATGACTAACGGAAGTGGTGTGAAAGGTGTAATGCCAAATGGTTCAATTGGAATCCACGTTATTAAAGTTTTTAATGCTGCAGGTTGGGGATATTCATCAACATTAATTTCGGCGGCGAATAAATGTGTTGACGCTGGTTCTGATGTTATTACTATGAGTCTGGGTGGTGGTGGAAGCAGCACTACTGAAAGAAATGGTTTTCAATCGATCGCTGATAACGGTGTGTTGATCTTGGCTGCCGCCGGAAATGATGGTAACAGTACTTTGTCTTACCCTGCATCTTATGACTCAATTATGTCAGTTGGCGCTGTTGATAGTAATAACCAACATGCAAACTTCTCTCAGTATACTTCACAAGTTGAAATTGCTGCACCTGGTGAAGCTATTTTATCATCAGTAGCAGGCGATGGACGTCTTGCTCAGCTAGATGTCGGCGGTACTGATTATTTTAGTAATGGGGTAGTTCCACACATTTATTATAATAGCTCATTAAGTTATTCTCCTGCTAGCACTGATGGTTCAGCATCCGGTACGCTGGGTGTTTGTACTACATCAGGTACATCTTATAGCTGTCCAAGTATGACTGGTAAAATCTGTCTGATCGAACGTGGTGAAAACCAGGCTGATGACAATAGCTCAACGGCAAATAAATATCCTGAAAACCGTCCTGCAGATGCTTGTGCCAATGCCGGAGCAGACGGAATTATTATTTATAGTAACGCTGCCAGACCAGGCCTACAAGCACCATTCATGGTTGACTTTAACGCTAATATTTCAGGCACTCCAACAGTCTCTGTTGACCGTGCGACTGGTTTAGATTTAGCTACTAAAGCAGGACAGAATGTATCACTTTCTAAAGTTCCAAATCAGAATTGGGAATATTATAATGGTACTTCGATGGCTACTCCACATGCGAGTGCTGTAGCTGCGTTAGTATGGAGCCACCACACTAATTGTAGTGCGGCGGAAGTCAGAAGCGCATTAGGAGCATCGGCATTAGATCTTGATTCAGCTGGGCGTGATGTAAGAACTGGTTTTGGTTTAATTCAAGCTAAAGCGGCAGTTGATTACTTAGCGACTCAAAGTTGTGGCGGTGGTACAAGTAACATAGCACCAACTGCTTCATTTACATTTAACTGTGTTGATTTAACGTGTAGCTTTGATGGTTCTGGTTCTTCTGATAGCGATGGTTCAATTGCTTCGTACTCATGGTCATTTGGTGGCGCAGGTTCAGCAGCTAACCATACTTTCCCTTCTTCATCTACTTATTCAGTTACATTAACAGTGACAGACAATGAAGGTGCAACTGATACTTCTACTCAAAATGTAACAGTTAGTGATGGTAGTGCTGATAATATTCAAATCAGTGGTACTCGTAGTGGCAATCGCCGTTCGGTAACTATCAATTGGTCTGGTGCTACAGGTTCTACAGTCGATGTATACTCTAATGGTTCTTTAGTAGGAAACACTGCAAATGATGGAACACAGACTTACCGTGTCAGTAAGAGAAAAACTTATAGATTTATGGTTTGTACTGCGGGTTCAACAACATCTTGCTCAAGTGAATTAGTTCTTTAATTATTAAGAGTCAGATAGTCGTTAGTTAAGCCTCGCATTGCGAGGCTTTTTTTTGTCAGAATGAAAATTAGTTATTGAGCTACTTCACCTTGTTCCAGTTCGAGTAAGTCTCCAGGTTGACAGTTAAGTGCTTCACAAATAGCAATCAGGGTTGTAAAACGAATTGCTTTTGCTTTTCCTCGCTTAAGAATTGATAAGTTTGCCATTGTAACGCCAACTGTTTCAGAAAGTTCTGTGAGTGTCATTTTTCTCTGAACCAATAATAGATCCAGATTTACTTTAATTGTAGTATCCATCATATTGTCAACTCTTGTTCTTGGCTAATACTGGTCGCTTCACGTAAAATTCCCGATAACAATATCATCATCAAGCCGATAAAAAGAGCTACGCTATTTGCTTCAAATGCAGGGTACATTTGAATGCCTGGTTGGTTAAAAGTGATATCATTGACGACACTTCCCCAGCCAAAGTACTGAATAAACGGATTGATAATATTCCAACCAATCAGTAGCACCCCTAACTTTTTAATTCGCTCAACATTTGCATGACTAAAAGAAATACCATTTAAAAGTGAAATCACAATTGCTCTCAATTGTACTAATCCATAGAGTGAGACAATGGCAGTTAGCTGAGAAATAATGGCATATAAATACCAGGCAAATAAATTGGAAGTATCAATCGTTATCAGTGTTTTTCCACTTAATT
>CBDUHU010000516.1:0-3461 GCA_965366725.1 uncultured Kangiellaceae bacterium | reverse complement strand
CACTTTCCCATGGAAAGGTATTTAGCGGATCTGGCACAAAGCTAACAAGGCTTTTCACTAAATACCAGATTTCAACTTAATCATTGTGTCAATTGCAACAACTCTCCTTTAGACCGGGTTCAATGACCGCAAATTAATCACGTCATAAATTAGTGACTGGTCCCTCTTTCATAGTGAGTTTTGTTATACACATTGTATTTTCCAGCAGGCTTTTTCATAGGCAAACGCTTAACTTCCTTTAATGTTTGTGCGTCATACACAATCACCGCCCCATCCATATCCCAGATACTCAACAAAGCATACCGACCATCTTTTGTATATTCAATATGCGCCGCAGTTTTCCCAGGTTCTGGTTGAAGCGTTTTAACAATTTCCAGTGTATTCTTATCAATTACATGGATTTTGTCTTTATTTGGTCCAAAAAATACATCAGCCCATGCATATTGACTACCTTCATGGCTGCGCATAAAAAATCCGGGGCCTTCAGTTTTTAATCGCTTAATGGTCTGCCAGTTAGTCATATCAATTATACTCACTTCACCCTTACTTAAGTTGGGTGACGCAAGTACTTCTTTTCCCTGATAATCCCAGGTAATACCAGAGCCTAGATGTGGCATTCCTTTAATATCGATATCAGAAACCAGTTTTCCAGTATCCAGATCGATCACCTTACCTGTTAAATTCTTTTGTCTTCCCTGGCTATTGGCAGGCCGGGAAGCACCAATAACTAGCGAATAATCCTGGTTAAAAAAGAAGTCATCCAGATAGTCTTTGAGTAGGACTCGCCTTGGAACGAACTTACTCATACCGGGCTTTGAACTACTTTCGCTATAAGGTATCTCCCAGATTTCGGTAAAATCTTTCATTGCAGCGATAAAACTACCACGATTTGGTGCAGTGTATACAGCACTCACCCGCGAACTTATTCCTGCATCATTTTTTGCGTCAATCACTTTGATTAATGATAAATCCTGAGCGTCTAACAACACAATATTATTCGGTAAATAGTTGCCAACGGCGATAGTCTTTCCATCAAATGAAATAGCTGCATTTCTGGTATTGATTCCTGCACGAACTTCGGCCACTGTTTTTAAATTGTAAATATCGAATTTAGAAATCCAACCATCGCGAGAGGCAAAATAAACAAATCGACCATCAGGGGAATACTTAGGTCCGCCATGAACCGCATAGCGAGTTTTAAACCGATGAATTGGCTCAAACTTATCACCATCTAGTAAGGTTGCATGATGATCGCCCGTTTCAACAACAATAAACAGATTTTGCATATCAGCTTTATATAGTGGCTTCTGTGAAAGCGTACTCTGATCAAAGTGAACAATTCGCGTCCCTTCAATCTGTTTTTTTGCCCAAACGGGTTTTGTTTTCGCAGGACGGTAAATATAGTCAACTAATCCATCAATTTCATTATCAGTCAGGATTTTACCAAAAGCAGGCATTTGGGTTAGCGCGCGCCCATTTGAAATAACATCTTTGGCAGCCGGCTTTCTAGTTCGACTCAAGTTGCCGGGAAGCAACGCAGGACCAATGCCGCCCAACCGTGCCTCGCCGTGACAACTTGCACAATGTTGTTGATAGTCCTTGTCTGTCGAAAGAGTGTTAGCAGTAACACTGAAAGAAACAGCAACCATCAAAAACAAACCTGATGATTGAATAACCTTAATAAAATTCATCAATTATATCCCACTAAACTAAATTAGATTGACCAGCTAGCTAAGCCTGATTCAGCTTTCTCGAGGTCTCTTTAGACTTTTGACCACGTTTAAAAGGCGTTACCTGAATTCGTTCTGCCTGATTATTAATACCAAGCTCTACATCAGTCAAATAGCAGGCAGGATCTTCCTGCCAGGGATCCCCGGTTAATTGATAGGCTCTCACTCTGGTATTTCCGCCACAAACAGTTTTGTATTGACATAAACCACAACGACCTTTCAGTGGTCTTTTATCCTTCTTTAGTCCCGCCATCAATGGATCACTGATATCCTGCCAGATTTCCGAAAACTTCCGGTCCTTTACATTACCCAGCTTGTAATCCCACCAAAAAGTATCTGGGTGCACTTCTCCAAGATTGTCGATATTGGCAACATTTTTACCGGTTGAATTCCCACCCCATTGCTCAAGGCGTTGATGAATAAAATCCTTTAACTCTGGCTTATTTTTTTCTACCCACTGAAGAAAATACACACCATCAGCGTCATTATTGCCGGTTACAAATTCAATTTCCTTATCTGTACCTAATCTTTTCCATGCTTCATCAAAAATAAAATCCATCGACGACTTTGTCATTTTATGAACAACATCGTCCCCGCGGTTACGATTTCCCCTTCCGGCATAGTTTAAATGAGACAAATAAAATTTATCGATTTTATGTTCATCAACCAGACGAAGTATGTTCGGAAGCTCAGTCGCATTATCCTGAGTCAAGGTAAATCTTAGACCAACTTTAATCCCTCGCTGCTGACAAAGTTTGATAGCATGCATTGATTTGTCAAATGCTCCTTCCATTTGACGAAATTTATCATGTGTTTCACCAATTCCGTCAATACTAATTCCAAGATAATCAAAACCGGTAGCAGCTAACTGGTCAATATTAGATTCATCAATTAAAGTACCGTTAGTAGATAGGCCAATATAAAAGCCAAGAGATTTGGCTTTTGATGAAATATCGTAAATATCAGAACGAAGTAGTGGCTCACCACCAGAAAGAATCAGTGCTGGTACATGAAATTCTCTCAGGTCTTCAAGCGTATCAAAGACTTGTTGAGTATTTAATTCCCCTGGAAAGTCAGTATCAGCACTAATCGAATAACAGTGTTTACAACAAAGATTACAACGCCTGATTAAGTTCCAGATAACTACTGGACCTTTTGGCTTTCTAAGCGGTTTTGTCGCCTCAGGAGACGCAACCGCTTTCATAAATTGGGTGACTCTAAACATTACTAACCTCGTTCTCTATCAGAGATAAGAGTTATCAAAATAATTACTCTATAACTGTCAAAAAACAACAAAACGTGCCTTAATCTATTGATCTGCTGCTTTTATTGACAAGTCATTTAATCAGATCCTTATCCCGGTTTTCTTTAAAATTTTCTGACTTTTTAAAGCGGTAAACTGATGGCATGAAGAACCAACCAGCTTTTCGATCTGATTCATTTTTAATCGAACTTCTTGTTCACTTTTACCATGTACCATTGCAAAAAAATTATAAGGCCAATCAGGCAGATGGCGTGGTCTTTGATAACAATGACTAACAAAGTCTAACCCACCAACGGATTTTCCAACCTGATCAATATCACTATCATCTATGTCCCATACCGTCATTAGGTTAAAGAGGTAACCAATTGCATAGTGATTTGGCACCAACCCAATTCGACGAATCAATCCCTTGGCTTTCATCTTTTCCAATTCATTAATAACCTGCGCTTCACTTATATTAAGTTCAT
>CBDUHU010000515.1:0-3461 GCA_965366725.1 uncultured Kangiellaceae bacterium | reverse complement strand
TCTTTTTGAAAGAAAAAGCGGGTAAGTTTCTCCCGCTTTCTCTTTTTTATAAAAACTCTGTAATACTTATCTACACAAAACCCGAGCCACAAGCTTTTCTCATAGAAATAACCCAATGATTTAATTGAATTTTGTTAAAATGACAGAATTTTAACAGTCATTGGCAGGATTTTACTCTCACCTTTACTTAATAATCACCGACAATGTCAGGTGTTCGATCACAATTTAGATTAAAACCAATAATTTCTGGAAAATTATCAAGCATAAGAAGAGCAATACCAGGAAGAATAGTTTTCACAGATTGCCAGGTCAAAATGCTGATCGAATTTAGATGACCAAACATTATGCCGATTTTAGAATATTCGTCATTTTTATGACGGATGAATAGTGAATCAGTTTGCAAATATTGCAATAATAGATATCAAGGACTGATAAATAACGCTGATAGAGATTAACATGAGCACAACCATAGCTTAGGTTAAGGTCAGCTAGTGTCTTTGCACTAGAAGTCACTCATTCAATTTATTTTAGAATCGACTCTATAATGAAATCAAAGCTAACATGGAACTTATTTAGAGAGAAATTATGTCGAATCAAATAATCAAATTTTCTTTAGGAATATTAACTTGCCTGAGTATCAGTGCAGGTATCGCCCAAAGCGGCGACGAAACCTATTATGAAAACCAGCAGCCAACCGAATGGGCACCAGCTACAATAATTAGAATTAGCCCTTTAAGCGGTGCTCTTCTTATATTAAATAAAGATTATGAAACACTGACAAAAGCTTATTATTCTGTCCCTGATGATATAACTCCTCCAGATGACGCAATGTGTCAACTAAGCCCCGATACCTGCACCCTGAATAGGTATGATTGATAACTGTAGAAGTTCTTTTTTATTAATGAATAAAAACTTCCCAAATGCCGTAATAATAGCTTGTTTGCTATTGATTATGGCATTGACCCCTGAAATTGGAGTTACAAGTGAACACTTAGAAGCAAACCGTTATCCATTTAAAAAAATCAGCGTTGATAAAGAGTCCACTTATGGAGCTCCACTTCATATATTTAATGATCGAAAGAATGTTCAATGGTTGATCTTTGAACGCTATATAGTCCGAAAGCAGGGAAAGAACACTAAAAAATATCAACTACCAGGCGACATTTCTGACTTTATTTCTAAGAATCCATTAATCAGAAGTTATGAATTTTATGATACCGTTATTTTTTCCTACAATACTCAGCTGATTCAATACAATCAGATAACCGATAAGTTTGAACGATGGGAAAATTTGCCAGCTGAGCACCACACAGTTACAGGAATAACTTCTTTCAATAATAACGAACTGTGGATTTCTACTTTACTGGGCTTGTACCGGATAAGAAAAAGTGGCGCCAGTTGGGAGAAGATCTCATTTCCCGGCGAACAAACCAGCCAGAACAGTTATATATTTCCCTATTACATTACAGCGACAGGACCTAACCAACTAATCATAGGTTCAGCACTTTCTAAGCTTTTTAGGTTAACTATCACTAAAGATGATTATATATTTGAAACCTATCCGATCATTGAAAAAAATCGAGTAGCAATAAGGGGAGTAAGCAGAATATCAGATAGTGAACTTCTTATCGCAACCTCTAATGGACTATATCAACTTAATCTGGAAAATCATCAATATACAAAAGTATCGAGACAGCATAATTTAAAAAACGTTAGTAAACTTTTACTGCATAAAAATCACCTTTGGATGATAGCCGACCGCCAACTGTATACTAAAAAGTTAAGTGACGAAGAATTCATTAAGATCGATGCTATATCTAACTTTAATTTTAACGAAACTCACTATCAGATCAAAGATATCTCAATAGATTCTGAAGGCTCTCTTTGGGCTTCAATTAAGAACAAAGGCATTTATTATTATTCACAATACCTCAACAAGCTTGCACCAGTTCACAACCAACTAATTAATCAGCTAGCTGCAAACCTAAGTTACATCAATATTGACCATGGTCGACTAATTGCCAGTGATGGTAACTCCACAATTATTGCCCACAATAACAGCAAATTGGATGAACCGGTTTATTCAACTCTCCACAACGCCGATGGTTCTGTGTTTTTTGGAGTGTCTGGTCTGGTGCTCTTATCAGATCAGGAGGCAACGATTAAGCGCTATGAAATACCTGCAATGAAAAGCAGTGTGACATCGTTAGCCAAAGATAGATTAGGACGGCTGTGGGCAGTATCATCACTCACGGGACTTCACTTATTGGATATTAAGACAGGTCAATCACAAGACATTGAACAACAATTTATCGGAAAAAAACATCAGGTTAAATTTGTTACTCACCATACTGATGAAAAAATAACCATAGTGACCAGAGAAGATATTAGAACTTTGCTCATAGAGCATGATCCTTTACTAATACATCGTACAATCTTTAAAAGTGAACCTTTACATAGTGAAAAAAAAGGCGACTATCTATTTATCTATCATAAAGACCTATCGATTTCTCGCTATAACTTGAATACCAGGGCTTTATATCGCTTTGCAAATAAACATATCGAGGATATAGGTTGTGTCTTTAATAACGGTGATCCCATCTGGTGGGTTACCCAGGTTGGTGGTAATTTATATAAAATAAATACTGATACTAATGAAATACGTCTATATCAGGAGAAAGATGGTATCCCACAGGGTGGACTTTCCGGTAAATGGTGTATTAGCGACGGTACCGATATTTATTTTTCCAGCTTTCAAGGATTGATTAAAAGCACTGAATTAATTGGCTCACAAAACCAGTATATCGCAGAAATGACTATCACTCATTTTTCTGATCATTCAACAAATAGTCTGCGGAGCGCAAACTCCGAAAAAACAAATATTGAACTTGACGATTTTCCAATTAATCTGCACTTTTTTAACTCCAGTCTGGTATCGCCAAAAAGCAACCGTATTAGATATCGTCTTACGGGACTCAATGATCGCTGGATTGAGATGTCTGGGGATAATCAAAAAGTATCCTATCAAATACTCAATCCTGGTGATTATCAATTCATTATTCAAGGTTCCAATAGCGATGGAATATGGGGAACCCAATCCAGTGTATCTTTTAAAGTACCCCCTCCTATATGGCTAACCTGGTGGGCGAAACTTAGCTACATGATCATATTATCAGCGAGCTTATATGTTATTTACTTAATACGAACCAATAGCATCCGAAAGCGCTCGATAGAATTAGAAAGAATAGTCACTCAAAGAACAAGCGAATTAGAACAGCTACTTGATAAAAAGAACGAAGAATTCGTCAATATTTCCCATGAGTTCAGAACACCACTGACATTGATATTGGGACCAGTGCAAAGCTTACTCAAAAAGGAAAATAAACAAGAGTTCAAAAACACCATGACTTTAATTAAGCGAAATGGGTTTCGCTTGTTACGACTGGTTGATCAACTACTGC
>CBDUHU010000514.1:0-3463 GCA_965366725.1 uncultured Kangiellaceae bacterium | reverse complement strand
ATATAGATTTTCATCGACCAGACTTTCCCAGATTAAGATTTGTTGATCGAGTAGCCATTCAATTGAAATGCCATAAGTTTCAAGCTTTTCAGTAAGCTGATTGGCGGTAGGAATTGGCTCCTGGTGCTCAAGACGCGGAATTTCTAACTGTTCAGAGAGTGCTTCGATAAGCTTGTTTTCAGATAAAGAGCCAGATCTAACTAATATAGACCCAATACGACCACCAATTTTTTCTTGAATTGCAAGGCCTTTGGTTAAATCTGATTCATTAATCAGTTCTCGTTGAAGCAGGATTTCTCCTATTAAATACGGTCGATTCATATGCCTGGTGGAAGATCCTCTTTAGTTATCCGAGCGGACTTTACCATATTCTTGTGGTCATGAGATATACCCTGAAGCACATAGCAGGGAAATTGTTATCGATTATCGAATAACTTGAGCAGTTGCTTGGTGATTTGCTATGATTCGTCAAATCAATGGATCTTGAGAAACCAAATTATTATTTTTGTGGTAATCAAACTCCCCAACACTGAAAAGAACAATTGAGTGAATTCCAATAGTATTTCCCTAGTAAAAAAGATGTTACCGGCCAGGTATTTCGGCTTTCTATTGTCAATTTATCGTATGTTACGAAATCTTAAATGGATTCCGTATAAACGAGCAATTGAAAAGAAGCTGGCTGATGCTAAAGTGAATCCTGAATATCTTGATACTTCAGAGTTGGAGCGACTTCAGAATAAATACCAATTTGCTTCAACATATCAGTACACGCCTGAAGCATTAGCGATTAGAGGAAATGAGCGAGCAGATAAAATCAGCACACTTCAGGGTGCAGAGAAAGCAGAGAGGTTCCTTGAACTTGGTTGTTGGGATGGTATGGTGAGCTGTGCGTTGCAGCAAAAAGGGAAGATAGTAACGGCAATAGACCAACGGGATCTTGGTTTTGAAGAGATTGCGCTAAATGCGGGGGTCGAACTGATTCAAATGGATGCATCTAACCTGGCATTTGAATCAGGCAGCTTTGATTTTGTTTTTTCTTTTGATGCATTCGAACATTTTTCAAATCCACAGGAGGTATTTGAGGAAGCATTAAGAGTAACAAAAAACGGTGGTTATATTTACCTGGAGTTTGGCCCGCTTTACGATGCCCCTTATGGAGAGCATGCATACCACTCAATTACAGTTCCCTACTGTCAATTCTTGTGGTCAAAGTCTCAATTAACAGAATTTTGTATACAGCATAAGTTGAAGCCAATCGATTATGAACAGGTTAATGGTTGGTCTTTGCAACAGTACAGAGAGCTTTGGGAGAAATATTCATCAAGGTTAACTGCAGTTGATTATCATGAACGAAAAAACCTGGCTCATATTGATTTAATTAGAAAATATCCCAGTTGTTTTAGTAAACGCTCCAGAAAGCTTGAGGACTTTACGGTAACCGAGATTTGTGTTCTTTTTAAGAAAGTCGGCTAGTTGTAATTAACGTTTTGATACTTTTCCGGTTACTAGACAGGTGAATGGAACCATGGTTTTATTTGAAATATATCTATCAATGCTTGGTTTAATTTGGAAATTAGTTAAATATGTCCGAGTAATTGGTTGAGATATAATCATTGGATCTTTGGGGTATAGGCGAAATGTCTGAACAGATCATTGTTATTATCTATGGTAGAGGCGGGCATCAGGAACAAATGTCCCGTTTACTAAAGAAAGATCTAATAAAAGTGCAAGATCAGGTAAAGCTGATCGGAATGACTGATTCTAAATCACCTATTAATCAGGGCGTTAATAGAAATTATCAATTTAAAGAATTTAGAGATAAATTTTCTGTTTGGCGTACTTATCTGAACTTTCCGATTAATTCAATTCACTTGGTGCTGGTTACCTTATATTTGTTAACTCGTTATAATGTCAAAGGAGTCATAACAACTGGTCCAGGTGTGGCGATTATACCTTGTATTCTTTTAAGCCTACTCAGAAAAAAAGTTGTTGTGTTTGAAAGTTGGTCAAAGTTTACACAACCATCTAAAACTGCAAAGCTACTGTATCGTTTTGCTGGATTATTTATAGTTCAGAATAAAGCAATGCTTGAATGCTTTCCCAAAGCTAAATTCTGGGGCAGGCTATGAAAATAATTTTGACCGTAGGAACTACACCTTTTAATCGATTAGTAGAAGCAGCGGATATTCAACTGACCAGTAACTTTCAATTAACTTCGCAAATCTCGCAAGGAAGTTATATTCCGGTAAACCATAAATACTTTGAGTTTAGCGAGAATATTGATCAATATTTCAAAGAATCTGAGATCATAATTGCACATGGTGGTGCAGGAACGATATATAAAGCACTTGAATTGAACAAGAGACTAGTGATTGTGCCAAATCTTGAGCGTCTCGATAACCACCAATTGGATATTTGTCATTATATGGTTGATAACCATCATGCACTTGCCTGTTTTGAGCTTTCAAATTTATATGACGTTGTGATGACTGCTCGCTCTATTGAATTTGAGCCCTATCAGCCAAAAGAGTTTATTGGAATTCCACCAATCAGGAGGTATTTGGGATTTGACTAACAAAAGAATGCAACAAATACACTTTGCTTGGTTGGAGTCATATTTGTGAAAGTACTTATTACAGGGGCTAACGGGTTTATTGGTTCTTATTTATGCCAGTTGTTGAGTGCCAAAGGAGTAGCGGTAAGAGCGTCCTGTCGAACAGTTCAGAGCTCAAATTTGATTAAAAGCAAAATATCAGATGTGGTGATTACAGGTGATATAAGTGGTAACACAGATTGGTCCGAAGCGTTGGAAGGTGTCGAACTGGTAATTCATTTAGCGGCCTGTGTTCATCAAATAAAACCTGTTGATGGGGATTCAAATTCGTTATTTAACTCGATTAATGCTGACGGTACATACAATCTGGCAAGACAGGCCGCAGAAAATCAAGTTAGTCGATTTATATTTGTGAGTAGTGTTAAAGTTCATGGAGAGGGGGCTTTTCAAGAACACCCATTTACTGAGAGTTGTGTTACTGGAATTAATTGTGATGAATATGGGTTGTCTAAACATTTGGCAGAAAACCACTTGCGTGAAGTATCACAACATTCCAATATGGAATTTGTTATCATACGCCCGCCGTTAGTGTATGGAGCTGGAGTGGGCGCTAATTTTAAGAGCTTAATGAGACTATTGGATACAGGTATACCTTTGCCATTTGCCGGAGTGGAGAATAAGCGAAGTATGATAGCTGTTGATAATTTGTGCGACTTTATTGACTTTTGTATAAGCGATGACAAGGTGGTCAATGAAACTTTCTTAATTTCGGACAATAGAGATTTATCGCTACCACAGTTATTGACACTGATTAGAAAGTCGATGAACCAGAAAAGTCGATTATTCTACCTACCACTGATAATGATAAGAATGTTGTTTACTATTTTAGGCAGAAAAATGCAGTTTGAA
>CBDUHU010000513.1:0-3472 GCA_965366725.1 uncultured Kangiellaceae bacterium | reverse complement strand
TCATATATTGGAAATAATAAATGAGGAGCTTGTCTTTTCTTTTAGTCTCACTAATTTTTGCGCTTCAGTCATTTTATATCGATTGTGCGGTAAAACCATATAACCAGTACCTTCAGGAACATTGGTCGATTGAAGATGGTTTACTTCAGGTGGTGGCTAACACCATCATTCAAGATGATTTTGGTTATATCTGGGTTGGTTCGCAATTTGGTTTAACTCGATTTGATGGAGTCAGGTTTAAAACTTTTACTCGAAAAGACCATCCCGCTCTGGGGGCATACATACGTAAGCTGTTTATTGACTCCAATGGCTATATGTGGATTGGTACCAGTTCAGGACTTCTACTTTATAAAGACAAGAAATTTAGTAGCGTTTCTGCAAATATTAATATTACTGACAATAAGTTTGATATTTACGATATTGCAGAATTAGATGATGGTTCCATCATCTTTAATTCCCATAGTGGTACTTATGAAGTAATTAATAACGAGATTAATTACAGCCAGTTTTTTTCTGAAGCGCCAGCTTATGGATTACATATTCAAGGGAGTGAGATCTGGATTGGGAATATTGGATATATTACCCATATTGATAATAGCAAAACTCATATTATTTCATTTCCGAAAGATAAGCCACTGCTCCGTGTTGAGAGTATAAAGGAGCATAACGCTAAACTCTGGATTGCAACCAATGCAGGACTTTATACTTTGGATAATGGCAAGTTAGAGAATTACTCTCAACATCAACTGTTGGCTAATGCACCGATAACCGCAATGCTTGAGGATTCTGATAAGGTTCTCTGGGCTGCGACCAATGGAGGAATTTTTAGAATTAGATATGGAGAGATCTATGAATTTATTCCCGACACTCATGCTAAAGCATTTAAAGTTCTGCTATCAATTTTTGAAGATAAAGAAAAAAATATCTGGTTAGGAAGTTATGTTCATGGAATTGCCAAGTTAAGTAAAGCTTATGCGGCAAGTTTTGGGGTTGAGTCTGGATTAAGTGAGCCAATTGTCTGGTCAATACAACAAAGTCATCAGTCAGGATTGTTTGTTGGAACAAACAATGGCTTAGAATATTTCTCGAATAATCAATTTGAACATCTGGTTGATGGTGCAGATCTACCGCACCCGGTTGTTTATAGTCAATTATTAACTCCTGAAGGACTTATTCTCGGGACAAGGGCTGGTGCGGCTTTATACAGAAATAATAAACTGACGGTGCCTGAAGAGTTTGCGCTATTGGCCTACAGTCATGTTCGTGGGATAAGTCGAATCGCTGAAGGCGAATATTTTTTTGCTACTGATAATGGTTTATTTTATATCAAAGATAAAAAAACGGTTCTCTTTTCTAAAGATGAAAATGAAATTAGTCTCTCGTTAAGCCTTGTTCATAAAACTGCAGACAATAGAATATTACTAGGCTCAAGCAATGGTGTGTATGAGTTTAAGGATAATCGGGTTATTAAGTTGTTTCCTGAGTATGCCACAACCAGTAAGTTTGATATTACCGCTATTTATGAAGATGATGAAGGTCGTTTTGTTTTTGGTACTTCTTCTAACGGTCTGATCAGTAACTATGGAAAAGAGTGGAAACATTTAAGTGAAACTCAGGCGGGGTTACCTACTCCGGGTGGATTTTATATTGCTAAAGATTCTGATGACTATCTTTGGGTTTCTTCTTTTAATGGGCTATATCGATTTCCTTATAAACAGCTTAAGTCATATATGCCTGCTAAGTCAGGCAGTTTAACAGTTGATCATGTATTGGACGATACCGGAAGAAAACTCGGTGCTGAGAAGTCCAGTTGTTGTACTGGCGGGGGAACTTCAAAAGGTTTATTTTCAGATAACATTATTACACTGCCTTCACGCACAGGAATTATTCGTATCAATACTTCCAATTTTTCGAAAAATTCTGTTGCCCCTATTTCATTAGTTGAATCGGTAAAAATAGATGATAAATGGTTGGATGTTGAAAGTAATAATAATTTAATACTTGATAGTTCCTTAAGAGACCTTGAAATCAGGTTTACTACATTTAGCTTTGTTGATGCTAAAAATAGCCTTCTTCAATATAAGTTAGCGGGGTATGATGATGACTGGAAGTATCTACAAGATTCAACACGCCGTTTAGCCACTTATACCAACCTGCCTCATGGCGACTATCAGTTTATTGTCAAAGGAACCAACAATTCAGGTGTTTGGGGAGAGGAGTCAATACCTTTTAATTTCACGATTGAACCTCACTACTACGAAACTAAACTATTTTATTTTGTGGTTATTTCTTTATTAGTTGCTATATCTTTCTGGATGCATCGCTTGCGAATTATCAGTTTGGAGAAACAAAAAAACAAGCTCGAAAATGAAGTAAGTAAAAAGACTGCAATTATTATGGCGGTTGCTGAGGCTGGTCAACAGATTACCGCAGGTTTCGATTTTCTGGATACGATGGATACGGTCTATCGTAATATCAAATCATTTATGTCAGCTGATAGTTTTAGTATTGGACTTTGTTCTGAAGATCGAAAATTCTTGGAATATGACTACAGTATCTCTCAGGAAAAACGTTATATCCCGTATAGAAGAGCCATGTCTGATAAAATGTCGCTTCCCGTTTGGTGTGTTAAAAATAGAAAGCCTGTCTTTATTAACGACATAAATAAAGAAGTCGAAGATTATATGATGGTAATGTCTGCTGATGCATTTAACTCAAATGAACGAATGTTAGAAGATGGTACGGTTGAAGAAAAGAAAAGATCAATGATTTATGTTCCGATTATTTTTAACGATGTTGCTTTAGGCATGATGGGAATTCAGAGTTTTAGTAAGAATCAGTATCAGAAATATCATATTGATATGCTTCAGTCGATTGCTAACTATACAGCAATCGCAATAATTAATAATAAAATGTATGAACAGAAGATTTTATCTGAAAAAAATGAAAAATATCGAATAAAAAAGGAAAAAAAATTAGCAGAGTCAGCTAATCAGGCGAAAAGCCAGTTTCTTGCAACCATGAGTCATGAAATACGTACGCCGATGAATGGCGTGATTGGTATGGTTGAGTTACTTAAGTCGACAGAGTTAAAAGACATACAACAACATTATGTTGATGTTATTTCTCGCTCGGGGAAAATATTACTCAATATTATTAATGATATTCTTGATTATTCAAAAATTGAAGCTGGCAAAATGGTACTTGAATCAGTTGAGTTCAATTTGTTGGAGTTAATCGGTGACTGTGTTGAGTTTTTTGAAGTGATGGCTAACGAAAAGCATATTGATTTTGTTGTTAATGTGTTACCTGATACTGCCGCTTTTTATAAAGGTGATCCAACCAGAATCAGCCAGTTGCTGATCAACTTATTAGGTAATGCTTTCAAGTTTACAGACTCTGGCAGCGTGGTGTTAAAAATTGAGTCTATTTCTAATGATGGCGAAGAGGCTGTTCAGCTAAAATTTAGTGT
>CBDUHU010000512.1:0-3473 GCA_965366725.1 uncultured Kangiellaceae bacterium | reverse complement strand
CCTCTCCTGTTTGCTAATAGCTCTCCTAATAAACTTATCAACTCTTCATTATTATGACTATCTAATTCAGTTTTTATTTTTTCTTCTGAGCGTTGATGATTGGTAGCCTTCTTAATCGGTCTTCGTTTTAGCTCTGGAAGAATGCCCCGCTTAATAAAATAATCGTTAACATCCTGATAGGTAACTTCAAGTTGATTAATGACATTGCGTTCAAAATATTTATAAAGTACAAGTTTGAACTCTACACTTAGCTCAACTGGCTTCAAACTGTTGCAAAATGCATTACAAATAAAGACGGGATCAAATGGATTTATTTCCTGGGTAATTACCCGATCAGGTAATAACACATCCATTCTCTGTCTTAAATTATCCAAAGCTAACTCATTCTCTTTTCTTGCTTTAGACACCATAGAATCAATGGCGATATTTTCTTCAAGCTGATCTTCCCCTACCAAAGATAAACTCTCAAACTTTTCACCCTCAGTTTCATCAACCTGAAGAAACTCAGCGTCATTAAATTTGCCGACTGACTCCCTGAAATAATTGATTACAGCTTGTTTAAAGCTGCTCAACAAGCTTTCTTTCTTTACTCGCAATGTTCTCAACACTATGAAATGGCGGCTATCCTCACTTTTGCCCGATTTATCAAACAAGTGATCATCAGCATTAACTAACATCTCTCTAAGATGGTGATTTAATTCACGTAAATATATTGATAAAGACTCTTCAGCGGTCACAGATAACTCACCAAATCGGCTAGACTGGTTATCAGGAACTTTTCTTGTTGAAAAATCAACTATGTGGCTTTCACTACCCACAACGCTCACCTCTACATTGGCTAAGGATAAGATCTGAACGCACTAAGCGTTCAAAAATGACAACTGGGATACTTAATTTATAGCCTAATAAGACGATAAGCAGTGTGACTGAATCCTCAATTCTGGAACTGGTTAACAGCGATTTAATCATCGGCATATTGAATTGAGATAAAACACACAGAACAGCTCAATCTCACCTGGCAGACGGCTGCTTCGATAAAAATCGTTAAATGTTAGCAAAGTTCTATTTTTTCCCAGGTTCAGGTTATGATATAACGCAATAGATAAACATTCAGAGTAAACTAAATGCAACCAAACAACCCAAATAATGATCCTGCCAGCTCTCTTGGGAAAAATATGATGGCGATTGCCTGGGTAATTGCAATCATCCTGTTAACATGGATATTTGGGCTATGGGAAGATAAGCAATATAACCCGAATAGCAGTCCCCAGAGTGATCGAACAAACTCTCAGGTAGAGGTATCATTAGAAAGGAATAGAGTTGGTCATTACATTGTTTCTGGTACTGTTAATAATCAGCAGGCAACCTTTATGCTGGATACCGGGGCAACTTTTGTGGCTGTTCCTGCTCATTTAAAAAAGCAACTAAGATTAATCCCCGGCGCGCCTTATCAGGTCAACACCGCTAATGGTATCGCAACCGTGCACTCCACCATGATTAACCGGCTTACAATAGGCGATATCCAACTAGAAAATGTAGAAGCCTCACTCAGTGATAATATGCATGGGGATGAAATATTATTAGGTATGAATGTACTTAAACAGCTCGAATTTACTCAAAGGGGTAATCAGTTGACGTTGCGTCAATATGTTCACTGAAAAATAAATGCGTAGTGTTATCAGCCAACATAAACTGTTAAAATTACCACAGGTTCATCCATCTTGTGACAGGTCAGTTTTTGGACAGATTAAAATTCAATCAGCTATTAGAAAATGAAATTCAGCAAATGTGCCAATTCGCGCTTATCGAAGATCTGGGCGGAAGTGAAAATATTGATATTACAGCAGAGCTGATAAGCGCAGACAAGCTCGCGACTGCGCAATTAATAACTCGTGAACCTGGCATCCTGTGCGGAATACGCTGGGTAGAAAAGATATTTTCCTTATTAGGTAATAATGTTTCTCTTGACTGGCATTTCAAAGATGGCGACAAACTACAAAAAAATGATGTAATCTGCACACTATCAGGGAATGCTCGAGCGTTACTGACAGGCGAAAGAAGTGCAATGAACTTCCTCCAGAGTTTATCCGCAACAGCCACTTTATCAGCCAAATATTCGGCTCTGATTAAAGACACAAAGTGCAAACTACTTGATACGAGAAAGACCATCCCAGGAATGCGCTTTGGGCAAAAATATGCTGTCACTTGTGGAGGTGGAACCAATCACAGAATAGGACTCAGTGATGCTTTTCTGATAAAGGAAAACCATATAATGGCATGTGGCGGCATTAATCAGGCACTAGACCAGGCAAAACAAAACCATCCCAGCCAACTGTTAGAAATCGAAGTTGAAACAATAGAAGAGCTTAAACAGGCACTCATAGGCGGTGCTCAAGTGATTATGCTTGACAATTTTGAATTAGATAAGATGCGAAAAGCCATTGAAATTAGAGACTGCCACTCACCAGACTGTCTGTTAGAAGCATCGGGCAATGTCGATCTGGCAACAATTTCGGCAATTGCAGCAACCGGAGTCGATTATATTTCGGTCGGTGCATTAACCAAGAATATCATCGCACTAGATCTATCACTTCGTGTCAACCTCAAACATTAAGAATCTTCTCATAAACCTACTCAGCGTTTTTTAAAACTTAGCAACCAAATAGTGTCACTAAATTTTACATCAGGTAACAAAATGTGACAATTGATTGCACCAAGTGACGTAAATTGTCACTTAAAAAGCGCTGTAATGAATTCTTGAATTATTTTTTTGATTGATAATCACTCTATTTGATCAAAAAATCTTATAAAGTATTTCTAACTTATAAACAGTAAGCGCTTGTAAATTATGAGTTTTAGCAACAAGACCAAGCAATAACCGGCAATATTTTTTGTTCTTTCTATTGTAGTTGGCATTCTGTTTGCTTTAAGCTTAGCAAGAAGAAAATCTTGTTGTTTTAAATAAACGGATTTAATTAACATAAAGTTTCTCTTAATTTTCCCGTTCTTTACTAACTGAGGTATTTTAAATGAAAAAAGTACAATCTGGTTTTACTTTGATTGAATTGATGATTGTTGTTGCAATTATCGGTATTTTGGCAGCTATCGCACTGCCTGCGTATCAAGATTATGTTGTACGTAGCCAGGCAGCTGCAGCACTTGCAGAAATTACTCCCGGTAAAGTTGGTTTTGAGGAAGCAATTAATACAGGTAAGACAGCAAGTACGACTGCGGGTGACGCGGGCTATATTGGTGTTGGAGCAACAACTAGCTACTGTAGTGCTGTTGCATTAACAACTGCTGCACCTTATGCAATTGCCTGTACAACTGCTAACGGTAACGCTGATAACTTCAATGGTAATACTATTACCTGGACAAGAACAGCAGCTGGTGCCTGGAGTTGTTCTTCTTCACTAGCAGCAAAATATAAGCCAGGTAACTGCACATAAGTTTGACCTGATATAAAGGCGCTA
>CBDUHU010000511.1:0-3473 GCA_965366725.1 uncultured Kangiellaceae bacterium | reverse complement strand
TCATGCAACTACCGGTCTCAGTACCACTACCATCCCTAAAGCTGTTGAGTCTGGAATTGATTTGGTTGATACCAGTATTTCTTCGATGAGCATGACCTATGGGCACTCAGCAACTGAGTCGATTGTATCTATATTTGAAGGACATGAGAGAGAGACAGGACTTGACTTGCATCAACTTGAAGATATTTCAGGTTACTTTCGAGAAGTCCGAAAAAAATATGCTAAATGGGAAGGAAGTCTTAAAGGTATTGATTCTCGCATTCTGGTTTCACAAGTGCCTGGTGGAATGCTAACCAATATGGAAAACCAGTTAAAAGAGCAGGGAGCAGGCGACAGGCTCGATGATGTGTTAAAAGAGATACCCGCGGTACGTAAAGATTTAGGTTATATTCCGCTTGTTACTCCGACCTCACAGATAGTTGGAACCCAGGCGGTACTCAATGTAATGACTGGAGAACGCTACAAGACAATTAGTAAGGAAACTGCAGGAGTATTAAAAGGCGAATATGGAGCTACGCCTGCACCAGTTAATGAGGAATTACAGAAAAAAGTGTTAGCCGGCGAAGAAGCAATTACCTGCCGTCCAGCGGATTTGCTTGATTCGGAGTTAGATAGGTTGACCAGTGAGTTAGATAAAATAGCTATTGATGAAGGTATTAATCTGGCTGAGAATAAAATTGACGATGTACTGACTTACGCATTATTTCCTCAAATCGGGGTAAAATTTCTTAAAAATAGAAATAACCCTGATGCATTTGAGCCTGCTCCGGTTGCGCCTGGCTCAGTTTTAAAAGAAGAGACTAGTCCGGCTGCTCCTGCTGCTGTATTTGAAGCTGAAAGCTATTCCGTTAATGTTAATGGCAAAAATTATCAGGTTACGGTTGCACCTGGTGGCAACGTTGAAATGATTCTGCCTGTTCAAACTCAGCCTGCACAAAAACAGAGTACAACACCTCCAGTTGCCGCTGGCGCCAGTCAGGTTTCGATTGATGCGCCATTAGCTGGCAATATATTCAAAGTTCTGGTGAGTCCAGGAGATCGGGTTGAGGAAGGTGAAGTTGTATTCATTCTCGAAGCGATGAAAATGGAAACGGAAGTACGTGCATCGACTAGCGGTACAGTCGCTCAAGTGTTAGTGAAAGAGGGTGATACTGTTAGTGTAAACGATGGCCTGGCAACACTTGGCTAGTCTCATATAATAATCATTGAGTTACCTAATAAGAGAAGATTTATGTCAGAAGGATTAACCCAGCTTTGGCTGAGCACAGGCATTGCAAACTTTAGCTTGCCGCAAATGAGCATGATTCTAGTTGGCCTTGGCTTGCTTTATCTGGCAATTGCCAAAGAGTTTGAGCCGCTATTGTTGTTACCTATTGGCTTTGGCGCAATATTAAGTAATATACCGGTTGCTGGTATTGCTGAGGTTGGAGGTATCCTTCATTATATCTATAAAATTGGCATAGATACGGGTGTTTTCCCATTAATTATTTTTATGGGAGTTGGTGCAATGACCGACTTTGGTGCACTGATTGCTAATCCGAAAACCTTATTTCTAGGAGCAGCCGCTCAATTTGGAATATTTGCAACTTTAATTGGTGCTTTGGCTTTAAACTCTCTTCCAGGGATCAACTGGACTTTACAGGATGCTTCGGCTATTGCGATTATCGGCGGCGCTGATGGGCCTACAGCGATATTTTTAGCTGGCAAGCTGGCACCCGATTTACTGGGAGCCATTGCTGTTGCAGCATACTCTTACATGGCGCTTGTGCCGATTATACAGCCACCGATCATGCGATTATTAACTACAGAGTCTGAGCGGGCAATAAAAATGACCCAACTTCGGCCTGTTTCGGCAAAAGAGAAAATTGCCTTTCCGTTATTGATATTAGCGCTTTGTATTCTATTGCTTCCTGCTGCAGCACCACTAATAGGTATGTTTTGCTTTGGAAACCTGATGAAGGAGAGTGGCGTTGTAAATCGACTTTCAGAAACCACCCAAAACGCACTTATTAATATCACCACTATATTTCTGGGACTAGGAGTAGGCTCTAAACTATCTGCTGATAAATTTCTTAATTGGGAGACTATTGGAATACTATTATTGGGAGCACTAGCTTTTTCTATCGGCACTGCTTGCGGCGTTTTAATGGCCAAGTTAATGTGTCGGCTTACTGGTGGAAAGATCAATCCACTGATTGGAGCGGCCGGTGTTTCCGCAGTGCCTATGGCAGCCAGAGTTGTTAACAAGGTTGGCCTTGAAGCAAATCCACATAATTTCTTACTAATGCATGCCATGGGCCCCAATGTAGCAGGGGTGATTGGTTCCGCTGTCGCAGCAGGGGTATTGCTTGCGTTGGTTGGCTAAGCATAATCAAAACCATAGAGAGTGACAGGCTATTTAGTTTTCACTTTAAAGTGGGTCTTTATGTCTATACTCTATGGTATAAATTGACTGAGGAGAGTTAGATTATGGCTTTGAGATTTCCGGAAAACCCGTTATATCAGTTACTTCGTGAAGAAAAAGTGAAGGAATTTAATCAACAGAAATCCGCGCGTGAACAGGTTAATTTTCACGACTGTGATTTTAGAGGGCTTGATTTAAGGGGGCTTGATGCCGATGGCATTGATTTTAGCGGTTGTTATTTCAGAGCATCTGATCTAAGAGGTATTGATTTTAGCCAATGCAATATGCACGGAGCAAGCATTGCTTCAGCTCAAATATCTGGTTGTCTGTTTCCTGATAATATTAGCGGTACTGAGATATATCTATCACTTGAAAAAGGAATGAGAATGCGCGCCAGAGACTAATAGCTAACGAGTTGGCTATTTTTCGACTGATTCGTTTATAATGCCTTGGATAATGACTAATAATATATATTAAGGGGCAGTATTTTGGACGCGATTAACAATTTCTTGCTATGGATTGATGGATTCCTTGGCTCAGCATTTTATTTTCCAATTCTTTTGCTCGGGGTCGGTATTTTCTTTACCTTATACCTTGGGTTTCCACAAATTCGTTATTTTTCTCATGCTTCCAGAATTTTGCGTGGCAAATATTCTAAAGATGACGCTCCCGGCGATACCAGTCACTTTCAAGCTTTAACTACTGCATTATCGGGAACCGTTGGTACCGGTAATATTGGTGGTGTTGCTTTTGCCATATTTTTAGGTGGGCCGGCCGCATTATTTTGGATGTGGGCGACCGCATTCTTTGGTATGACCACCAAATTTGTTGAAGTAACACTTTCCCATAAATATCGTGAACAGACTGCTGATGGGACAATGGCTGGTGGACCGATGTACTATATGGAAAAAAAGCTGAACGCAAAGTGGCTCGCGATTCTGGTTGCAATTGCTACTGTTATTAGTTCAATAGGCAGCGGTAATATGCCACAGATTAATAATATTGCGGTTGGCTTGAATGAATCTTTTGGTATTGAAAAATGGATGACAGGTGCGGTATTAGCAGTGAT
>CBDUHU010000510.1:0-3480 GCA_965366725.1 uncultured Kangiellaceae bacterium | reverse complement strand
AGGTGAGAATTTTAAAATATAATAGTCTACAAAAAGTTACGATTAATTTATTTTGTACAATATTAACCCAACTTTTTATAAAAAAATAATTTCTTAGTCTTTATCGGGCAAAACAAGTAAGATAAGTCATTATATTGAGTATTAATTAGATCGTAAAATTATTAATGAATCACCATGATTTTTCTCAATTTAGATATTTAGCTGCTATAGTTAAAGTAAAGAGAGGCATGTAAAACAAGCCTCTGGAAAATAATATTAATGAAACAATCTTTACAACTTAAAATCAGTCAATCATTGACTATGACCCCCCAATTGCAGCAAGCGATCAAGTTGTTGCAACTATCAAGCCTTGACCTTCAAAGTGAGATTCAGGAAGTTCTTGACTCTAACCCACTTCTGGAGTCAGAAGCATTAGAAGATACAGGGGCAGAGGCAAATACTTTAAATCAGCAGCAAACCAGTAGTGAAACTCCCGAAAAAGCCAAACACGCTGACGAAACTGATACCAGCGAGAAAATTCAAGAAGATAAAATTGATACTGACTTATCGATTGATACACAGTGGGAAGATTGGGGGTATGTATCTCAAGGTGTAAGTTCTAGTCGAAATAACGATGAAAACTCTAACTATGACTATCAGGGAGAAACCAGTGAGTCTCTGCAAGACCAACTGCAGTGGCAAATTGACATGATGAACCTCTCCGAAGTTGATAGTGCTATTGCAACAATATTGATTGATGCAGTCGATGAGCGAGGGTATGTTCAGACAACAATTGAAGAAGTTGTTGAAATGTTCTCAGAAGAAGGTGAAGAACTGGTTGAACAGCTGAATGATGAAGTCACGGTAGAAAGTGATGAAGTCGCCGCTATGTTACACCTACTACAGAGCTTTGAACCTGCTGGAATCGCAGCAAGGAATCTACAAGAGTGTTTGTTAATTCAAATAGAAAGAAACGTGGAAAATAGCGCCGCAGGCAGGCTAGCTAAAAAAATTATAGAACAACAGTTTGATGCGCTTTCAAGTCGTAACTATCGGCTAATAATTAGAGCAATGGGAATTACCGAGTCACAGCTCAAAGCAGCCATTGAAATAATCCAGTCTCTCGATCCCAGACCCGGAAACCAAATAAGTACAAACAATGCTCAATATATAACACCAGATGTATTTGTTACTAAAGACAATAAGAATATCTGGGGGGTTGAACTGAATAATAGTAATGCCCCAAAACTTAAAATTAACAGCGACTATGCGGCTATGATAAAACGAGCGGACAATAGTGCTGATAACGTTTATCTAAAAAATAATTTGCAAGATGCCAAATGGTTTATCAAAAGCCTGCAAAGCAGGAATGAAACTTTGTTAAAAGTAGCTTCTTGTATTGTTGAAAAGCAAGTTGGCTTTCTTGAGTATGGTGAAGAAGCAATGAAGCCATTGGTTCTCAATGATATTGCAGAAGAAGTTGAGATGCACGAATCGACTATATCCAGGGTTACTACGCAGAAATTCATGCATACTCCGCGCGGTATTTTTGAACTCAAGTATTTTTTCTCCAGTCATGTTGGTACTACTTCTGGTGGAGAGTGTTCGTCAACCGCTATCAGGGCAGTACTTAAAAAGCTCATTGCAGCAGAAAATCAGGCTAAACCATTAAGCGATAGTAAATTAGCGAATTTACTGAAAGATCAAGGGATCAAGGTTGCTCGTAGAACTGTGGCAAAATATCGGGAGGCGATGTCAATTCCACCCTCAAATGAGCGAAAAATATTGATCTAAAGCATTGAGCGACTTTCCTTTTGCCAGTATTCTGAAGCTGTGGAAAGGTACTTAATATTTCCGTCAACCAAAGAAGGAACATAACTATGCAAATCAATTTAACAGGCCATCATTTAGACATCACAGATTCTTTAAGAAACTATGTGTTAGGCAAGTTCGAAAGGATAGAGCGTCACTTTGATCATATCAATAACGTCCATGTTATATTACAAGTTGATAAAGTACGCCAGATAGCGGAAGCTAAAATGAATGTGAATGGTGGAGAGATTTTTGCTAATAGCGAGTCCGAAGACATGTACGCAGCAATAGATACCCTGGTTGACAAGCTCGATCGTCAGGTAATCAAGCACAAAGAAAAAATGACGCGTCATTAAACTGTTAAATTATATGAATTTAATTAAAATTCACTAAAGTCTTACGGGTCGATTATGCTACAGTTATGAGATAATCGACCTTATAAGCTTCCTGAACATACATCTATCTCATGAACATCAATCAAATTCTCTCACCTGAATCAACATTTTGTAGTTTAAAGCTATCCAGTAGAAAGAAAATACTGGAAAAAGTAAGCGAAGTGATGGCTGAATCAATTGATTGCCAGTCGCAGGACATTTATGAAAGCTTACTTGCCAGGGAAAAATTAGGCACAACAGCGCTAGGACATGGCATAGCAATTCCTCACGGAAGAGTCGAAGCATGTCAGGAGGCGACTGCGGTTTTTATCTTATTAGACGAAGCCGTCAATTACGATGCTCGCGACGGCCAAGCAGTCGACATAATCTTTGCTATCATGGTTCCAGAAAATGCCGATAGCGCCCAACTTAAGTATCTGGCTGAAATAGCAAAAATCCTCTCACAACCTTCGCTAGTTTCCCAGATAAGACATGCGCACTGTGGCGACGCACTTTACGAAATAATTGATAAAGCAGCAGGAAAGAGTTCTTAATTTGATCTAATCTTACATTATTGACTAATTGGAATTAACTTCGTTTGCAAAGACACACCACAATTTCAGGGTAAATGAACAGAACAATGAAAAGGATAATTGTAAGTGGCCGCTCTGGCTCAGGAAAAACTGTTGCGTTGAGAGCACTGGAAGATCAGGGGTTTTACTGCGTTGATAATATTCCTATTCGATTAATTCCAGAACTACTACATCAGATTGATAATCATTATACCGGCTTAGCAATCGGCATCGATGCAAGAAATGTTGCTCATACTCGTAAGGATTTTGAACGACTGGTTGAGCAGATAGAACAAAATAACCAGCAATTAGAAGTAATCTTTATCAATGCAAACGATTCTACGCTGCTAAAAAGGTTTAGTGAAACCCGCAGACGTCACCCGTTAACAACTGAGGGGCTTTCCCTGTCAGAAGCAATAGAAAAAGAAAAGCAACGACTTGAGCCACTCACGCGATATGCTCAAATAACAATCGACACGACCTCAAAATCTCCCCATGAGCTCTGCGAGATAATCGTTGATCGAGTTCTTGGAAATCGTTCAACCCAATTAAGTCTTTTATTTCAGTCTTTTGGTTTTAAACATGGCGCACCAAATGATGCAGACTTTGTATTTGATGTACGTTGCCTGCCTAATCCTTATTGGATAGAGGAATTACGTCCTTTCAATGGATTAGATAGTCCAGTCATTGACTACCTGAATGCCCAACCAGTTGCTCAGGAATATTGCTGGCAATTAGAAACA
>CBDUHU010000509.1:0-3482 GCA_965366725.1 uncultured Kangiellaceae bacterium | reverse complement strand
GTAAGTAACTAAATGAAATAACAATATTTTATTTAATCTACTAATTAATGGAGCAACTATGAAAACATTCAAACAAACACTATTAGCGCTTGCCCTGGGTACTCTTGGAATGGGTAGCCTTTCATTGATGGCATCAGAAGTAAAAGAACATCAATTTATGGTTAAAATTGATAAGACGGATGCTGAAGACGCACTGGTTGAATTTAAATTTGATGGTTCCGATAGCAATGCAGAAATATTTACGCTACCAGAAATGGATGAAGGTGAGTCAAGAGTGATTACCACCGAATCAGGAAAGACAATCCATGTTACTAAGACCGCAGAAGGAATCAATATGGACATCGATGGTAAGGAACTACAACTCCCTACTTTCAGCGGAAATTTAGGTGCTCGAATTCAAAGTTCATCACCACTACACAAAATTATGGAAAACCGCATCAATATAAGTGGTGTAGAACTCGACGAGAATCAGCAACAGATTATTCGAGACGCATTTGCTGCGGCAGGTATTGAGGATAAAGAAATAGCGTTTAGCAACACTAATATTAAATTCATTAGTTTAGATGGCGGCATGCTTCACTCTGGTGAGCACGAAATGAAGTTCTTTCAAGAAGGTGAAGCTGAGTTTGATATGATCATCGACTCGGACTCTGAAGTAAAAGTTATGACAAAAGTCATTCATATTGAAGAAGATAAATAACAACTTAAAAAGGAAGCGGCAAAAGCCGCTTTCTTTTTATTTCAATCCAATAATCCTTTTGCCAACGCCCCTGGTCTTCGAGGATCTGAAAAACCGAAATACAAACCATCGACTAACTCAATTGACTGCAAACTTCCCCAGGGTCTTCTATATTTCACTTTATGTCCTTTTTGCTTCAGAATTTCAGCAGTATCAACCGGAAATCCTTTTTCCAACATTAATTGATCGGGATACCACTGGTGATGGATTCGTGGGCTCATAGTCGCTTCTGCAATATTCATATTATGTGCGATACGGTTGATTAGAAAGTTAAACACTATCGTAATGATACGACTTCCTCCCGGACTTCCCGTAGCAAGCCATGGCTTGCCTTTGTTAAGGCCAATTACAGGTGTCATAGAACTTAGTGGTCTTTTTTCTGGCTCAATAGCATTAGCCTCTCCTCCAAGTAACCCGAAGGAATTTGGTACACCTGGTTTTGCAGAAAAATCATCCATTTCATTATTGAGTAGCATCCCTACTCCGGGAACTGTAATTCCTGAACCAAAACTATGATTGAGTGTGTAAGTATTAGATACAATGTTTCCATGGCGATCAATAATCGAATAATGAGTCGTTTGAGGGCTTTCATGATCAAGGTATTGTCCTGGTTTTATCTCATCAGGTTGATGCACTTTATCATGAGAAATTTTCTCAGCAATTACTTTTGCATAATCTGCAGATGTCAGTTTCTCAACTGGAACCGGAGTAAAGTCAGGATCTCCAAGATATCGACTTCTATCAGCATAAGCAAATTTCATAGCTTCGGATTTAATGTGGCTCTCAAAATGGCTATTTGCACCTGCCCTGGCAATAGGAAACTGCTGAACAATGTTAAGTAGTTGAATTAAGTGCACACCTCCAGAGCTTGGTGGGGGCATTGAAAATATTTGATAATCTCCAATTTCAGTCGAAACAGGTTCTCGCCATACCGCGCGATAATCATTGAGATCTTTTAGACTGATAATTCCGCCATTATTGTTAAAAAATTTGACAATTCGTTTGGCTGTTTCCCCACTATAAAAATCCTGACCGTTAGTTCGTGCAATTCGTTTAAGTGTATTGGCTAATTCAACCTGTTTAAAATCGTCACCTATTTTCCAATCCTTATTATCATCACGGGTAAAAATCATTTTACTCGTCTTATCCTTTTTCAAATAACCGCTACGAGAATTAAGTGATTGAGACATCGACATAGTCATTTTCAAATTCTGTGCTAAATCTATCGCGGGTTGGATTACCGCCTGAAGCTTCATTGAACCAAATTTTCTGTGAGCTTCCACCAGACCTGCGACTGTTCCCGGCACACCGGATGCTAAAAGAGAATGGCGGGATTTTAACTTGTCAACTTTAAGCGCTGAATCAAGATACATATCTCGTGATGCCAGATATGGCGCTTTTTCCCTATAGTCCAACGCGTGTACTTTATTTTCTTTATTATCATAAAGCATCATAAAACCACCCCCACCAATATTTCCAGCTCTTGGTAAGGTGACGGCTAAAGCAAATCCCACAGCAACAGCAGCATCCACTGCATTGCCGCCTTTTGCCAGGATATCAACACCAACCTGAGTTGCAATTGCCTCCTGTGAAACAACCATCCCATCATTTGCAACTTCAGGAAAAATTCTGGAATCAAACTCCAACAATGGAATTTCCGATGCCTTTGAAGGTTGAGCTATCATCAACAAACTCATCCAAAGACAGTAATAGCCAACAATCTGTATAATCTTATTAATTTTCCTTCTCCTACTAACTCTCGATAAACTTACAGAAAATGCAATGTAATCTGATTGCTTTCAATTAATTTATCGATTGATAAATCACGACTTAAATAATTGTTTAAAGGTCCGTTTAGATCTAACCTCATCAAACCAGAAGTATCCGTTTTATTATTATCAATATGCAACTCGATCAACATCTTTGCAAATAACAGACAAACCGCAAGTTCGCTAAATTTTTCTGGATAAACATGTAAATAAGAAACCCCAATATTGGTTCGCACCGAAACATCATTAGCAACTGTAATTTCACTCAATTCGATCTTCTCTCGGAGGTTTAATATTGCCGTTATAATCTTATCATCGGTAATCGAATCCCCCAATAACAAAAACATATTATCATCGAGAGAACATATATGAGTATTTGCAGGTGTAATTTTACGCAATTCTGCACCGATATGAGCTCTTATTTCTGCGCCACACACATCACCATGGAGTTTACATAAGTCAGAATACCCGTTTATTTCTAATACAAACAGGGAGTTAATGGGGTGATTGAACAAACTCTGATTCTTATTAGTGTCCGCAATTTTTTCGAGACTATTAAACCGATAAAAGCCAGTTGCAGGCTCTCTAAATTCATAGCTTTCCAATAACCTGACAGAGTCCACCAGTTCTCTGTCCATCTTATTTATTTGATTTAGTTTTTTAGTGAGTTCATGCTTTAAGTTATCGTTCTCCATACGTGATTCCTTAAGCCGCATTGCCTCTACTTTAATTCTGTTGCGCCCGCGAAATATTTTTTTAAGATAAAAACGTTGGATTAATAAGATAACTACAGTAAAAAACAAGATTAATGAAATAAATAATATATAAGTAATGTAATTACTATTCCAGAGCTTCTCATTGATATTAATTGCCACATACAGACTTTTACTCGACCATTTTTCCTTTCCGACTCTCGACTGCATTTCTAACAAATAATTACCCTCGGCTAATCCAGCTATGGTAAAACGGCGTTC
>CBDUHU010000508.1:0-3484 GCA_965366725.1 uncultured Kangiellaceae bacterium | reverse complement strand
TTTGTCATTATCATCAACCTTTTTTTCTACTTTTTCACAAATCACACCGAGTATTTTAAACAGCCATAAGTGCGCCTGGTAATAATCATCACTATACTCCAGCCATAAGTCTTTCTGCCATGCACTAAGCCAGATAACACCAGTGCCTTCCCTGGAATAATGACGGTAATAACCGTCTGTATATTCATTTTCCGAATCGAGAAATATCGATTCGATTCCATTAGATATTTTATACCAGTCAGGAATAAGATCGGTAAAGTCATGAATGTCTTTTTTACTTAATACATGAACATATCCTCGGCTAGGTCTATTGCGGTCAACAACATAGCCAAGTCTCGCAGTTTTAACATGATTATTTTTTCTTTGAACATGTCCACCAATCACTTTTGGTGATGTTTTTCTGTTATATGTTGGTCTCATAATTCTTCCTTTGCATAATCTAACGAGCGACATCTTGTTCTAGACATCGCTAGCGAATTACAGTTTTTCTAATTATTAGTTTTTTTCCCTAAAGTAGTGTTCACGTACCGAACCATCGAAGTTGCCAGATTTCAGGCAGCAGGCCTTAAAACCGGCGACCAGAGTTGCACGGACATGGATCATTTCTACCGAGCTTTTCAGAAAGCTCTTTATTGCCGTGAACGATGCGTTCACCGCGCTTTACATTAGTTTCTGAGGGAAAACCTTTTCTTCTTTTACTAGTCGGTTCAAAAAAAGAAATTATGAATTGAATTATTAAAATGCATGATGCACCTCCTCTTTTTCCAGCGCACAGCCAGAAGCATAGAATTTTACTCTATATAATATGATTTCAACTTTAGGACTGTTAGTAATTAACGCACAAAAAAATCTCACGAAAATCACAACGGCTGTTCATTTAAGTTAAAAATTAATTTATGGCCTATCTACGATAGAATAAGCCCAAGGTAGGGCACTAAGAATCGAAGAAAGACCAGCAAAAGATATTATTAAAAAACATATTTTATCTCCTTAGCTGATTATTGGTTGGTAGGTTATTTTTAAATCGCGATTAGTTTAATACTCGTCTGTAGAAAAATCAAATAATTATTTAATTAGAAACAACATTAACAAGACGACTAATCAAAGTCGCCTCATATTCTTAGAAAATCCCTTTGTCAAAAACTCCATTTGATCGGCCAGAATATTTCTATTTGCCAAAGCTAGATACTCAGACTTGTTCGGTCGAAATGGAATTGCGATTAATTGCATTCCGGCTTCATCAGGTGTACGACATCCTTTGTAATTATTACAGGACTTACAAGCTGCAACACAATTGGCCCAGATATTTTTCCCACCTCTTGCTTGCGGCATAACGTGATCACGAGTCAGCTCAAAGCGCCGAAACGATTTTCCACAATACATGCATAAATGGCCATCTCGTCTAAACAAAGCACTATTACAAAGAGCAGGTACACGCATATCTTTGGCATGTATTTGACCTTCTGTTGCAATGACCGATGCAATATCCAGTACTGATTGCTTTCCGGTTAACCGCGATAAGCCACCATGCAGACAAACAGATGTGTCTCCATAAGTCCAAACAATCTGTTGTTTTGCATACAAACATGCAGCGGTTTCAATATCGATCCACTCCATCGCTTGTCCTGCTTTATTTAATCGCAAGATCTGAGCTTGCATCTTTTCTCTCCTTGTTTAGATTAAGTATAGCAAATTAGTTTTCACAAAATATTTTTATTAATATTCGCTCAAAATCTAATAGCGTCCTCTAAATTGATACAAGTGATTTATCGACTTAATCCCTTGCTCCATTCGTTTGCGAGCAGAAACATTAGCTGAATGCACTTTAATATTTGGTGGAACAAGTCCATACTCTACAACCGCTTTTTCTAACCAGGTAATCACATCATAACCTGTTCCACGTTTGTCATTCCCAAGGTCATGATCCAAGCTTAAGTCACTCACCGATCCTGTCATTAATAAACTAATAGCCTCTTGCGGCCATCGAACAATTTTCCAGCCTGGCGGTGCCTGACGTACATCATCTAGAAAGACTTTCATTTGACTCCTCCATTGATAAATAAGAATTATTAACTTAATACCGAGTACGGACTTTCACCGTCAAAAATGTATCATCACGCCTCGGCTAGTGATGTTGGAATGTTTAGCGTTCATAAGGGGATTATTAGACCATCCATGGCCTTCACACTTCCGTGTCATCGTTATCCTTACGATGTTCAGCAGCGTTCCTACGCTGCGCATCAAGCCCCAGTAATTTAGTAGCCAACTGCAAGAGAATTAGACGAAACCCACGTCTCCTTAACAACCAAAAAACGAACATATTTAGTGGGTCGCCCGAGATTCGAACTCGGAACCTTCCGGTTACCAACCCAAAATAAAAACGGTCGAGACGGACTTTCACCGTGACAGGTCTGTAGGATAAAATCTCAACCAACTTCACCATCGTAATGTCAATTTAAAACTGGCGGGTATACAAGGACTCGAACCTTGATCAACCGGTTAACAGCCGGTCGTTCTGCCTTTGAGCTATACACCCAACTATTTGGTCTGGAATGAAGGATTTGAACCTTCGACATCTCCGTTCCAAGCGGAGGACTCTGACCCGACTGAGCTAATCCCAGATAATTTTGTTAGCAATGACCAGGTTAGTCAGACCATCCTTGGTCTTCACACTTCCCTGTCATCATCATCCCTTTGATGTTCAGCAACATTGCTAAAATGGTTGCGGGTGACAGATTCGAACTGTCGATCTCAGGGTAATAAGCCCTCTATGTTTACCACTACACTAACCCGCGAATTCTTTTTTCTAATATTCTTATATTTACGTAATCTGTTTAGTCGTTCACTTTGACTGAGTTCCCGTTCACAACTGTTAGCATCCAATCTACTTTGGTGGATGACCCTGGAGTCGAACCAGGTATGCTTGCGCCTCGGGGTTACAATCCGTTTGAGATCCACATCTCCCGCCATCCAGTTTAATATTACGAGCATCAAACAGACTGCTCGTATTTTGCGAAATCTAATTTATTAAAGAGCGCTGTCTACTACTAAAGCTTTCATTGCTAATAAAAATCACGTAGCCTTCCATGGCTCCCTGTGAATGCTTCCCAGATAATTGTGGGAAGTGCAGTTCAAATCCATAACAACTGCTCGTCTATCCATAGACATAAAAAAACCCGAGGATTTTATCTCTCGGGTTTTAATTCAAAAAACTCAAGAGCTATTTCTATAACTCTCAAGCAATTAACTTGTTGAGTTACATAGGTGCACCTCTGCCACCTAGACTATTTTTCATATCTAAATATTGTTCAACACTTTTACGTTTACAGTGACCAATCCCGGGACGAACTTTCTCTATCCAGGTATTTGCTGGTTCTGTTATAAGCTTATGTTTCATTAATTTTTTCTTCATATTCAATTCTCCAAAATCGAAAATAAAAAAACCTGGTTAAGAAGCATCTCAACCAGGTTTCTATATTCCCTT
>CBDUHU010000507.1:0-3493 GCA_965366725.1 uncultured Kangiellaceae bacterium | reverse complement strand
TGGTGGCAAATAAATAATTTCAAGATGCCAAAAAATTCTGACAATTACGGATACCTCTCAGCCGGTGGGGAGGATCCATTTCTGCCAAAATTACTGAATGCGATAAATCATGCCGCGCATATTGATATGGCGGTAGCCTTTATTCGCACTACAGGGCTAAATTTGATTTATCAAGCACTATTAGATTCGTTGAATAGGGAACAATCAGTCAAATTGCGCATAATTACCGGAGATTATCTTGAAATCACCGAACCACAAGCACTACGGCAGTTAATGCTATTGAAGGAATTGGGCGCAGAAATCAAAGTTTATGAAAGTGCCGGCAGTAAAAGCTTTCACATGAAAGCCTATATCTTCGTGAGTCATAGCAATGAGGGTAAAGATGGTGGGTGTGCCTTTGTAGGATCAAGTAATATTAGCAAAATAGCGCTCACGGATGGGCTTGAGTGGAATTTACGTGTTGATAGCATTGAAAATCCTGATAGGTTCAGTGAGATTCGCAATAAATTTGAGAGTTTATTCTCCAAACTCAGTTCAAAACCATTAACTCACGAGTGGATAGATAGTTACCAAGTACGCTTCGCAAGTAGCCAGATCACCCGTAAACCAGAACCTATTGATCCACCAGAAGAACCACCAGCACCAAACGATGTACACATCGAGGCGCTAGACGCATTACATGCAACTCGCGATAAAGGTTATCGGCGTGCCTTAGTAGTATTGGCTACAGGAATGGGTAAAACGTGGTTGTCAGCCTTCGATGCAAAGGAAATTAACGCTAAACGTATATTATTTGTTGCTCATCGCGAGGAAATTCTCGACCAAGCTGAGCGAACATTCGTACGGGTATTTCCTGATGCCAAAGTGGGGCGCTATACTGGTCAACAGCGGGAGCTCAATGTTGATATGCTCTTTGCCTCGGTGCAGACCTTGGGTCGGACCATACATTTGGAACAGTTTGCCACAGATTATTTCGATTATATTGTAATTGATGAGTTCCATCATGCCTCAGCTCCAACTTATCAGCATTTACTAGCCCATTTCCATCCTCGATTTTTACTCGGATTGACCGCGACGCCTGAAAGAACGGACCAGGCCGACATCCTCCATTTATGCGATGATAACCTCGCCTTTAGGCGAGATTTGGCTGATGGTATTGACAGCGAATTGCTCTGTCCTTTTCACTATTACGGGATTGGCGATGATCAGGTTAATTATCAAGAAATTCCCTGGCGCAATTATAAGTTTGATCCAGAGGCTTTGGTCAATCAATTGGCAACCCAAGCACGTGCCCGGCATGTCTTGACCAAATGGCGAGAACTACATCAATCGCGCACCTTGGCCTTTTGTGTATCACGCAGACATGCAGACTTTATGGCGGATTATTTTAATCGTCATGATGTGCCTGCTGTCTCGGTGCACAGTGAGTCAGAAGTGAGGCGCAATGAGGCGCTTGCGCAACTAACGAGCGGTGAGGTGTCAGTCGTTTTTTCAGTCGACCTATTTAACGAAGGTATCGATTTACCTGCTATCGATACGGTTATGATGTTAAGACCGACTGAATCTAAAATACTGTTTCAACAGCAATTAGGGCGGGGTTTACGATTTAGTCCTCAGACAGATAAAACCCATTTGGTCATTATTGACTTTATTGGGAACCATATTAGTTTCTTTAAAAAGGCAGAGGCCTTGTTTGAAGTCGCCTCGAACAATAGTGCCCGGCGGGAGTTTATTGAACAAGTTGAGGCAGGCAATCTCTTACTTCCAGATGGCTGTTTTGTCAATTATGACGTAAAAGCCATTGATTTTCTCCGTGAGTTAATAAGTACACGTATTGATAGTCAATTGGAGATTTATCGCGGTCTGAAGGATAGTCTGGACCGTCGTCCAACACTGTCTGAATTTTATATGGGAGGCGGGGCAATTACGACAATACGAAATGCGCACGAACAATGGTTGGCGTTCGTAATGTCAGAAGGTGATCTGAATAAAGAAGAACATGAGGTATTTGGTCGTTATAAGGATTTCTTCCGCGAAGTCGAAGTAACGCCAATTACAAAGTCATTCAAGATGGTTTTACTGCAGGCCTTCCTCGAATTAAATGGTTTTTCAAGAAATATCAATTTGAGTGATTTGGCTAAGTCTTCTTTTGAAGTGTTACAACGTAAACGACAACTCCTACCTGAAGTGCCAGAGCAGTTTCAAAATATCAATTCACTTGATGGGCAGCTTATACGAGAGTGGGTGGCATATTGGCAACGTAATCCAATAGCCGCCTGGATAGGAGCAAATCGCACTACTCCTCAACCATTTTTCTCGCAAGTTGACGATGAATTTAGTTTTATCCATACAGTTGCACCTGAGCAGGTGATACCATTAACATCGCTTACCCAAGAATTGATCAATTTCCGCCTCTTACAATATGAGGCCCGGAGCGACACTTCTTCTAATGTGACTGTCCTGCCAAGCCGAGAAGTAGAAAAACAGCAAATACCATTTTTCTCAGACCTCAAGATTGCTTGTGGGTATTTTCGCACCAGTGAGCACGAATCAGAAAATATTGATTATATTGGACTACCAATTAGTTATGGAAATTTAGATCCGGCTAAGCATTTTATAGCTCGCGCATCAGGAAATTCCATGGAAGGGGGTAAGAATCCAATCAAAGATGGTGACTACTTATTGTTAGAATTGGTTAGTAGCAATAGTGCAGGGAGCATAAGTAATCAAACAGTGGCCATTGAACGCCAAGATATTGCAGGTGATGACCAATATCTCCTGCGTGATATTCGAAAACGTTCAGATGGTGGTTACGACTTAATTGCGCGGAATTCTGATTATCCTGTATTTCAAGCCAACGATGAAATGAAAACCTTTGCACGCTTGAAATCAGTTATTGATCCGCTGACTTTAGCACTACATGAATCATTCATGCGGGAGGATATTCCGCCGCTATTTGGATTTGAATTCAATGTCGGTGCCTGGCAATCTGGCCATGTAAAAATTAAGGAGTCTAATGATCAGTTTCTATTTGTTACTTTAAATAAGCAGGGTAAGCTAAAGCAACATCAATATCATGATTATTTTATAGATAAAAACCAATTTCATTGGCAGAGTCAAAATAGTACTGACCCAAACAGCGGAAAAGGGAAAGCTATTATTCGTCATGAAAGCGATGGGAGCAATGTATATTTGTTTGTACGTAAAAATAAGCTAGAAGGGAAAACGGCTGCACCATTTATTTACTGTGGAAAGCTGCATTACCAGAACCATACTGGGTCAAAACCTATGAGTGTGGTATGGAGATTGAACGATCCATTAACAGATGATCTTTTTGGATATTTCAAGTCATAATAATCATATGACCTTAGAAGATTGCCCATTCTGTGCGCGACCCGAAGAAATATTATCTAATAAACTGGCATATGCCCGATATGATAAATATCCGGTAAGTGATGGTCATTTACTTATCATTCCTTTTCGGCATGTCAGC
>CBDUHU010000506.1:0-3497 GCA_965366725.1 uncultured Kangiellaceae bacterium | reverse complement strand
AAATACATCACCTTTACACATACTTCTGGTTTTCGTTTTATCTGGGCAAATAGGATTGACAGCCTGTGCATCAATAAAGGCCTTCAGATTAAAATTTGCTTTGTCATCAGCAACTGCAAGGTTAGAAAAAATAATACTGCTAAAAGTTAATAGCATCAAATAGTAGATGTTTCGCATAATAAATCCTCTTTTTTTAGTTTTAGTTTTGTCCGTAAAGCAGTAAATTTTTATCACGATAGTCAAATTGATACCACTAGTGTTCAAAAAACAACCTGTTTAAAGAGGGAATTCGTTAGTATTTATTTTGTTAAGAGATAGTTATTGCATTTATGAGATACTATTCATGTTTTATATTCAAGGACAATATGGTGGGTAAAAGAAACGGCTTAATATGTACCCAAAATAATTAAATACCCTGGGTACTCTATCACCAAAAATTTTTACTGTTTCTCTATTTTGAAAAACTAAATATCTTTAATGGCCTTCAATGCTTTTTTCCAATACTCCTGGTGTAGACTCTTCTGCGGGTCACTTTTAGTCAATTTCTTGTAGACTTCGCTATATGGCCACAAAGAATTTAGGGGTTTTAATTCATTCAAAGGAAAAGCACAAGAATATACAGCACCAAAGTTGTTAATATTATTTTTAAATTCATTATACAGAAGGTTTTGAAAAATAGACCAAACTTTCCTGGTCGCATCGGCTCCGGTCAACATCATTTTATCAGCAACAAAATTCTTAATTTGTAAATCAGAAGCCGTTATTATGAACTGATGTTCTTTTAACCAATCAATCAATGCTTTTTCTTGTGAAAGTTCAGGACAATTTCTTAGCTTATCACCTATATATTGTCCTAACGATATAGCATAGATTTCTGCCTGAAAATTATTGGTTCTGCTATCATCTAATACGTTAAACGCTTGCGATTCTGACTCGATACTTTTTTCAATTACGCAACCATCAATTTTTTCTTCATTAATGACAAGCTCCCAGTTATTATTTCTAATTTCACTGGAAGCATATCGTGCTGACATTATATAGCGAATACAAGGCTTCAAATCCAATTGAAAACCACGATAAGATATAGTTTTGTTTCGACTAGTTCTTCGCGATTTTGAAGAGGCTATATTTATATAATGTGAGCCTGAGGATAGTTTGTGCTTCTTTTTATTAAATAGCTGGTTACCATCGACAGAAATAAAAAACACATCATATTGGTTTTTCTTGGCTCTATTTCCTTTCCCGCCTTCAAGCAAACTATAATTTTCAGCATTGCCTCCCCCACAGAATAATAGAATCCCTATTGATACTACTATTCGAATTATTTTGGCTCTAACCCAACTACCTGAATTCATTAATATCTCCTGAACATAATATTCCATTGACATAGTTTATCAGTGTTGCATTTGATACGCACCGTAGGAGCGACTTCAGTCGCGATAAATCTCACAACACCTACCATCCCATCGCGGTTGAAACCGCTCCTACAAACGAAAAAAAGAGCGCCTAAGCGCCCTTTTTATCATTAACTTATTTAATGGTGCTTACAGAGGCTTCTGCAAGTCTTCAATCACTGCCGCCAAAAATCTGGCTGCTTCACCACCTGTACAGGCACGGTGATCAAAAGTTAATGACAATGGCAACATCTTGCGATTTTCGATGCCTTTTGCAGTTAATTTAAGTTCATTACGGAAACGACCAGTACCTAAAATGGCTACCTGCGGCGTAGAAACAACCGGTGTTCCATATCTTCCTGCAATCGAACCAAAGTTAGACAAAGTAATTGTCGCACCTTGCTGATCATCTTGTTTCAATGAACGTGTTTCAATTTTCTGGCGCAAGTCCTGAACTCGATTTCTAATTTGAGTCGCATCTTTTTTATCTGCGTCATGAATAACCGGAACATATAATCCATCGGGAGAATCAACAGCGATACCAACATGCACATTAGGATGCAATAAACGCTCAAATCTTTCACCATCAAACCAGCAATTAAGTGCGGGTTCAACTTTTGATGCAACAACCAAAGCTCTGACATAACGTGCTAACGAGTCCTGTTTTGGCCACCCAGTTATATCAGCATCTTCCATTAAAGTCGTTGGAACAACAACTGAATTAGTTTTCGCCATTCCCATTGCCATGGCTCTGCGCACACCGCGTACTGATTGTGGCTCAATACTGACTTGAATCGTTGGTAAACCACCAGTTGAAGCGGCAACTGGTTTACTTGCCGCCGGGGCAACTGCCGGATTAGCAGAGGAGCCCACTGCTGCATCAACATCGGCCTTGGTGATAGAACCTTTTTTACCACTTGCGGCACACTGTGATAAAGCAACTCCCATGCGAGTAGCATGAGCGCGAACAGCTGGAGAAGCTTTAAACGCTAATGGGTTTTCATCGCTATTGGCAACAACGGTTTGTGCAACTGGAGCCTTTGGCGCTGATGAACCAATTAATTTACCATCTTTTTTGGCTTGCTTAATATCAGCCTGAGTAATTGCACCATTAGCACCAGAACCATTAACCTGTGTCAGGTCAACTTTCAGTTTTCTGGCTAGAGCTTTAATAACTGCACTGGCAGATTCGGCAACAATCTGATTACCAACCTGAACAGCACCAACTACCGTTGCAGCATCACCACCGGAAGAGGCTTTCTCTTCAACCTGCTCTACTGCTGGTGCAGAAGCTGTTGATGCACTACCAAATGTTACTAACGGCGCACCAACTTCAATCACATCACCAGCCTGTCCATGCAGTTTAGCCACAGTGTTGGCAAATGGCGATGGTACTTCGACCACTGCTTTAGCTGTTTCCATTTCAACCATTGGTTGATCCAGAGATAAGGTATCACCTTCTTTGACTAACCAGCGAACAATTTCAGCATCAGGTAAGCCTTCACCAAGATCTGGTAAATTAAAAACATCTCCAGCGGCAACAGGCGCTGCGGCTTGTGCTGGCGCAGCAGCTACCGGAGCAGAAGTCGTCGGCGCCTGAGTTTCACTGGAACCGTCACCATCAAATTCAACCAGAACACTACCAACTTCAATCACATCGCCAGCCTGACCACATAATTTGGTAATAGTGCCATCGAATGGAGAAGGGACTTCGACAACTGCTTTAGCAGTTTCCATTTCAACCATTGGCTGATCCAGACTAACAGTATCGCCTTCTTTGACTAACCAACGAACAATTTCCGCATCGGGTAAGCCTTCACCTAAGTCGGGTAAATTAAATATTTTCATCGGTACTCCACAATTCGTTTAACTTCGTCCACGATATGCTCAACCTTAGGCATATATTGTTTTTCCAGTCGGTAGTAAGGCATCATGGTGTCATAACCTGATACTCTACCAATAGGTGCCAACAAGTTCATTACGCCCTTTTCAGCAACTTCTGCCGCAATATCAGAGCCAACCGCACCGGCTTTTGGCGCTTCCTGTACAATACATAATCGGCCAGTTTTTTCTACTGATTCCAGTATAGTATCAATATCAAGA
>CBDUHU010000505.1:0-3500 GCA_965366725.1 uncultured Kangiellaceae bacterium | reverse complement strand
CATTAAGTGTTGCTGCAATTGAATCTGCCCGGGTATTTTGTACTGCATAGAAGAATAAAGAGTTATCGCCAGCCTGTTCATTGGGTTTGTCCAGCGTTTCGGCCCAAAGCCTAGCATGTTCAAGCACATCTTTATCGGTCGCAAATAGCAATACAACGTTGGACTTTTCTACCGGTAAAACGAGTATACTTCCGCTTGTTAGTGCGTTTTTACCGGCTCCGTAGCCCTGTGCTGTTAAAACATCAACCAATAGAGGAGCAAGCTCTTTTGCTGAAATGAAGGCTGGCTCAATACGAATTGAATGTCTACCGCGCATAAATGGTTTATCAAAAAAAGCAATTGCTCTAACTGCTTCCCGAACCAATTGCTCAGAGCCAATTAATAAAATAGCATTTCGTTGTTGTGCATCCTGAATTTTTAACTGGCTACCAGCATAGGCTCGACTTAGCCAGCCTAAAATTTGACCGCTTCGCACCACCTTAAGTTGAACCAGTTGGAAAATCGGTCGATGTGAGAAGGGCACATCTGGCAATGTAGAGCCACTGACCAGTAATGGTGGTTTCGCTGTGCTTTTAGTGGCAACAACAAGTCTTAAAAAATTGTTTTCCTGAACAATCTCAATGCCATAGTTACCGAGAACTTTTCGTGCTAATTCATATAGTTGTTGTGCAGATTGCGGTTCTTTTACTCTTAACGTTACTCTGTCTTTACTTTTTTGTAGTGCTTTATCGAGAACAAAGTTTGCCCCAAGCAGATTACCAAAAACCTCATTAACAAATGCCGGCAAACTCATATTTTCAGCACTGACAACGAGATCTTTGCCCTGAAACTTTGGCGGTTTTTGGTTATTCCGGCTTAACGAGTTATTTTTTATTCTCTGTGCCGGTGGTGTTTTACTGTATGAAGTACTTAGTTCTTCCTCGTCATTCTTTTCTTCATCAGCAGTTTGTTGCTGTTCTGCGTGATTATCGGAATGTGGTTCAAGCACACCTGGTAACCTGGGAAAGGGTTGATGAGCACATGCTGTTAAAAACAGAAGGCTAATAGAGATTGAATAGAGTCGTTTTTTCATCAGTCAGTGCTTATATTTAATTAGTTGATTGAGATTGAAATACTGTAACATTATTGGAACAAGGGAATTGTTCTATTTTTTCCCTTCTCACTAATTACAATTTCAGCTTCTGTTATTGATAATAATTGAATATCAGGAATTACCATTGCGTCAGGGTGTAGACGCTTTAATGATGGTTGGCCGGTTATTTCAAATAATGCTGTAAGTTGGCCATTGGTTCGGCTTACTCCTACAAATTTCCACTTTTTTGGCTTCTTTTTGGTAGCTTTGACAACCGGTTTTGCTGTTTCTGTTTTGTTACCTTGTTGTCCCCAAATTTTTAATTTGGTCAGCTGGCTATTAAGTGCTGTCATGTTATTTGGTGGCTCTTCTGGCAGACGCCATTGTTGTTTGTCAGTCGCAATCGATTCGCTGTCATGAGTCAGGCTTACAGAATACCAACCAATTATGGATGTCAAAACAAGAGCGGTTACCGCAACGGCAATTTGAATAATGCTTTTATTCATTTGACGTTCCTTTTGTTGCTTCGAACCAACCATCAACAAATAAAGTTAAATTACTATAGCTATTCTTGTTCTTGTTCAGCGCGAAATTGAGTGTCCGAACAGTGATTAACTTTGGATTGGTATTAATTGACCAAAGTAGCTTCTGCAATTGATCTTTTTGAAAAGAAGCTCTAACTTGAGCACTAACCCGCCAAACATAAAATTCAGAGTTACCTAGTTGTCGCTCTTCGACAGACTCTAAAGTGATTCTGCTATTTTTTAATTTGTAAGTACTGATGAGTGACCGCAAATAAGCCTGTACCTGGGCTTGTGCTAATCCTTCACTGGTTGCTTGCCATAAACCAGATTGTAATTTCACTTTATAACTGGCGGCATCCTTTTTGCGTTCATACCATTCCGGTTCATTTTGAATGACTTTTATCTTTTCTAACAAAGTCTGCTGTCGGGATAGCTTGGTCGATTGTTGCTCTATTGAGTCGGCTACCCACAGCAACATATAAACCATCAGGGTTGCAATAATGATATATACCATAAATTGCAATCTTTGATTAGTTTGCCATTCCGCGTTAATTTTATTAATTATAGAATTCACAGCAAACAATTTCTCACGGTTCTTTTGATTGAAGATCAAAATTTGGTTTTAAGATCATTTGGAGAGCTAGTTTGCCCTGGTTGGCCTGGGTATTCAGATTGACACTTTCAAAAATACCCAAGGCTTCAAATGCAGAAACAAAAGCTGTTGAATCAGCGTTGGACGTCTTAATAACTAATAATAACTCTCCATTGTTATAATTCCAGTTAGTCATACTGGCCTTTAGTTCATGCAGGATCTGGCTACTTAGTGCCAATAGTTCAATTTGAGTTGGCCATTGAGATAATTGGTTCAGTTGGTTAACTACAGCCAGATCATTCAGCGCTTGATTTCTCGCAGTAACAATATCATTTGCTTTATCGAGCGTTATTTTATGTTCGATATTTGTTTCTTCCAATGATTGATTGATTCGAATCAAGCCTGATAGTTGATAACAAAGTATTAGTAGAAAAAGTGCTAAGCCAAACCCTGGAAAATTAACATTCCGACTTTTTTCAATCAATGATTCCAGGGCTGTTGGTTGGTACCAGGGGATCTCATTTTGACGATACTCTTCAATTTCCGGGAGGTTGTCAGTACTGGCAATTGAATGACTTCGTAAAAAATTATTCCAATCGGAAAGCTTTGGTTGTTGTGACCAGAACTGAGAGCCCTGAAGAACACCGTTTTCCCAATGTCTTGCCTCAAAGCCTGAATTTAATGCAATTATTTCTGTTTCTGATTGTTGTTGCTTTCCTGCAAGCAAAGATTCTGGAATCGCTTTTTGTGTGCTTTTCTCGGCTGTACTTTTCCATAACCAGACCATCGCCTGATCATTTTTCCAGATAACAAAGGAGTCAAATTCTGCGAACGGAGTCAATTGATTAAGTTTTAATGTTAATCGATCTTTTTGTAAGCTCTTTTTTATTCCATCAAAAGGAATACATGTGTAAATACATGATTTTCTTGGGATTATAGTCAGAGATACGTCCTCATCGACTTGTCCATCCATGACTGTCAGAGGAGCCTCTTTAATTTCGGTTAGATTGTTATTCACTAAAAATTGCTTTTCCTGTAGACACCGCACTTTCGGCATTATTCAGAGCGATTGCATAATCCGTTTGTTTGTAGCGAGTATGCCATGGTTTTGCACCCTGAATCAGTGGAGTAAACCTCAAATGATACACTTCACTCCTACCTTGAGCATCGGATATTATACTAACTTTCAGGGAACTTGAAGCATAATATTGAAACTGATCAAAAATAGCTTCTCCCGCGCCAGGTAACAACTTTTGAATATTTCCAAAGGAAATAGCCCGTTTTTCTCTATACGCCAGAACTTTATCTATTT
>CBDUHU010000504.1:0-3506 GCA_965366725.1 uncultured Kangiellaceae bacterium | reverse complement strand
GCGCCTTTGTGGATCAAAATAAGGTTATTATTACCATGTATATCGACCGAAACCTGATCAAACTCAGCACCAAGATCTTCGATAAGGTTATTTTCACCAGTTATTCGGCTCAGAATTCTTTGTTTCTTACGATTGGCGTTAAAATATCTAATCATCACTAACCAGGCTTGTTTTTCAAAATAGTCGTTTGCTATGCACCGGTAAAACTAATAGATATCTGATAGTCTGCGGATAACATTATCTGCAGGAGAATTAGCTTTACAAATGCCTGCTAAAGTGAAGATTACTTTAGGTGGAAATTTCGTAAAAATTACCCACAAAGAAACTAAAATGAGACATGATTTGTCAATAACAAGCGATTATAACTCTGTTAGAGATATTGAAGATCCGTCTTGCTGAACAATACGAGCATGTTTTCGCTGTAACTCCCGCGGTTCCTTAACACCACATGAGTGAGCGATTATACCTACTGCATACATCATTTTTTCTGCATAACGAGCGACTCTTATTGATTTATTCCTGGCAACTAACCCACGCTGCAATTTTTTATTATGGGTAGCAATTCCCGTCGGACAGGTGTTCTTATTGCACTGAAGTGATTGAATACAACCTAGTGCAAACATAAACCCGCGAGCAGAATTGCAAAAATCAGCTCCACAACACAAGGCCCAGGCAACATCTGCCGGATTAACCAGTTTGCCCGATACAAATACTTTAATTCTCTCTCTTAAGCCGTGACGTTTTAGTGCATCGATCAACATCGGCAATGTTTCTCTAATTGTTAACCCCATATCATCCATTAATGTCATTGGCGCAGCACCGGTGCCACCATCAGCACTATCAAGTGTAATAAAGTCGGGGGCAAACTCTATTCCTCTTTGCTTAATTTCCTCCATTAACTCATCAAGCCAATCAGGTGCGCCTACCACTGTTTTAAAACCAACCGGTTTTCCAGTAATACTCCTTATATGGTTTAACATATCAAGCAACTCTTGGTTACTCCCAATATCAGGATGGCGATTAGGACTGATTGAATCCTGGCCTTCCTTAATACCGCGGATCCCAGCAATTTCCTGAGTAACTTTTTCACCGGGCAAGATCCCACCTTTGCCTGGTTTAGCACCTTGAGCTAATTTAAGTTCAAAAATCTTAACTTCTTTATGCTTAGCTATTTGTTTTAGCTTTTCATCATCAAGGCTGCCATCCTGTTTTCTAACTCCATACTTTGCTGTTCCAATTTGAAAAATAATGTCTGCGCCACCTTGTAAATGAAAAGGAGAAAGCCCGCCCTCTCCCGTATTAAGCCAGATACCAGCTTTTGCAGCACCATAGGATAACGCTTGTATAGCAGGCTTAGATATCGCTCCAAAGCTCATCGCTGAAATACCAAAGAAAGCACTAGTTTTCCACGGATGCAAACATTTTTCACCAACGGTCACCTCTTTAGGTGATACTGCGTCTTTGCTTAATGTTGGATAAGGACAATTGACGAAAAAAATATTGCCCACCTTTTTTGTATCTCTGGTTGAACCAAAGGCAATAGTATTGTCTACCCCTTTTGCAGAGCGATAAATCCAACTTCTCTGTGCTCGATTAAAGGGCAACTCTTCACGATCCATTGCAAAAAAGTATTGTCTGAAAAATTCACCAATATGTTCAAAGAAATAACGGAAGCGACCAACAACCGGATAATTTCGTCTAATTGCATGTTTTGTTTGCAACCTGTCAATTATATAAAATACCAGCAGCGTTAAAACCCCAATGCCTACTAACCAAACAAAAAGAAATGCAGCCCACTGAAAAATAGTATTAACCAACTCTTGAGTATGCTGTGACAATTTGATTCTCCTTTTGGCTGACTTCTCTAGTTAAATAGTGTACTGGCTAACATCTAATGACAACAATAGTTTAAGAGCGATAAAAGACAAGAAAATTCCCATACTCCAATCAATATAATGGCCATGGTTTTTATACCATGCTAGCACAGGTCCACGAGAAAAAGTCCAGGCAACCAAAATAAACCAGAAAATGGTATAAATGACTAACCACATACCGTAAAGAGTTTGTATCCAGAGTGATGTCTCACTACTAACTATATTGGTAAACAAGACCAGAAAAAAAACGGTTACTTTCGGATTAAATACATTGGTAAAGAAACCTTGACGGAACGCTTTTGAAGATCCAATATTACTTTTGGAGACTCCGGCAAACTGCTGCTCAACCGCACGAGAACGAAACGCCTGACTAGCAATCCATAATAAATATAAGGCGCCGGTCACTTTAATCACAGAATATAAAACAGGTGATTGCAACAACAACAGGGCGATACCAAAGATGGTATAAATAAGATGAATTGAAATGCCGAGCCCCACTCCAACAGCAGTAAAAATTCCAGCTACTTTGCCAGAGTTAAGTGTATTTTTCAAAACCACTGCGAAATCAGCGCCAGGACTTGCAACTGCAATAACATGGGCGATGGTTAATAATAAAAACTCGTTAACCATCGTTAGACTTTATCCCGTTGTTTAATACTTGATACAAATATTTTTAGGCTCAGTAAAAAAACGTAGCGCTTCCAGCCCACCTTCTCTTCCCATCCCTGATGATTTAACGCCACCAAATGGCGTGCGAAGATCTCGTAGCAACCAGGTATTAATCCAGACCAGACCAAATTCCAAAACACGAGACAAATTATGGCATCGTTTTAAATCGTTACTCCAGACTGATGCAGCCAATCCATACTCAGTTCCGTTTGCAAGTTCAATCGCTTGTTGATCCGTATCAAAAGGTTCTATAGTACATACTGGACCAAATATTTCTTCCTGATTCGTTCTACAATTTAAAGTTAACCCTTCAATAATAGTTGGCGCAACAAAAAAACCATTTTCACAACGACCAGTAACGGTAACTTTTTCACCGCCACAGAGTACTGAACCACCCTCTTCTTGTGCAAGCTCAACATAAGACAAAACTTTGTCCATATGAGCTTTTGAAACAAGCGCTCCATGTTGCGTTTTTTCGTCTAGAGGATCACCAATATTCAATTTTTTAACCTTGTTCACCAATGCAACTTTAAACTTCTCATAAATAGGTCGTTCGATATAAATTCGAGAGCCGCATAAACATATTTGTCCCTGATTAGAAAAAGCTGCTCTCGCAACTTCACTAACTGTAGTATCAAAATCACAATCAGCAAAAACCAGAGCTGGATTTTTACCACCAAGCTCCAGCGACATTTTTTTGAGCATTGGCGCCGCTGTAGCCGCAATTAATTTTCCTGTTTCACTCCCTCCAGTGAAACTGATTGCTTTAACTTTCTTGTGTGCAACAAGCGGCCCTCCAATAGAAGCACCTGTTCCATGGAGTATATTGATCACCCCAGCAGGAATACCAACTTGAATACAGAGTTTCGAAAATAGATAAGCCGTCATCGGAGTTATTTCAGAAGGCTTGGCAATCACACAGTTACCAGTCGCTAACGCTGGCGCAATTTTCCAGGTAAATAA
>CBDUHU010000503.1:0-3514 GCA_965366725.1 uncultured Kangiellaceae bacterium | reverse complement strand
CCTTGACCTGCTTGCTTAATAAGACTATCTCTATAAGCAAATTGACAATCTTTCCTGGAAAGTTGTAAAACACTACCGGTATCAAGATCAATACATTCAACCCGCTCAATAAACTGTTGAACCTCTACCCCATAGGCCCCAATATTTTGTACTGGAGCAGCACCAACGGTTCCCGGAATCAAGGCCAGATTTTCCAATCCAAACCAACCGTTTTGATTTGATAATAACACCCACTGATGCCAGTTTTCAGAAGCTCCTACAGAAACATAATAGTGTTCCTGATCTTCCCTTAGCAACTCAATACCGCCAATTTGAGGATATATGATCAACCCCTCATAGCTACCAACAAATAAAACCTTACTTCCCCCTCCCAGCACCATTCTTTTCGCGTACTGGTTAATCAAGGGGATCGACTGAGTAGCGGCTTCCAGTGAATCCAGCCGAATAAAGTCGCTTGCAATTGAATCTACTGCAAAGGTGGTTAAATCTCTCAACTCCACCTGTTTACTTAATTGTAACAATTAATTATGTTCCCCATTTAACTTAGCTCAGGCTATTCTACACCACCAGAGGCCTTGTAAATAGCCATCAGAGTATAACTGGCAGCCTATTTTAGCGATCACCAACAAGCTTGAAGCTTTCAGAGATAAATCACCTATCGATAAAATTCCTACATTCCTGACTTGTGATAGCTAACCTTGTCTGTAACAATCATTAAAGTATATCGGTCTTAGATAGCAGTAGATTGGTGTGTTCATTTAAATAAAGTGGTGATCCTGTGAGTAGATTATATTATGCCCTTTTAATGTTGATTATTAGTAACCTCATCAGCTTCAAACTTTATGCGGCTGAAGATGAGCCGACAGAAGGACAAATAGCCCCAGATTTTACCATTACTCAAATGGATGGTAAAAAGTTTAACCTTAGTGAATATAGAGGAAAACAATCTGTTTATCTGGTGTTCTGGAATACCTGGTGCACCTACTGTATGAAAAAGATCCCGAAGCTAAAAGAAGCTCATGCCGACCAGTCTGATAAAATAAAAATCATTGCCGTTAATACTGGGTTAAAGGACTCAGTTGAAAAATCTATTGCCTTTCAAAAACGATTTGATATCAATTATCCACTAGCTTTTGATCATGGAAAAAAAGTCACTGACCTTTACGGTGTTTGGGGAACACCAACGGAATTTATTATTGATATCAATGGAATCATTCAGCACCGCGATCATGTGCCTGAGAATATCACTCAGCAGCTTGCAAATTGGAATACTCTGATTGAAGAAGGACAGATTGCCGATAGTAAAACTTGTAACAAAGGAGCCTCAACTTGTTAAAAGGAGCACCTACCAATAATCGCCCCCTAAGCCTGGCTAAAAAAGGTTCAGTAAGAAAGGACTATCAAGGACCACTAGCCAGTGGTTTAAATCGCAGAGCTTTTTTAAAAACTACCACTGCAATTTCCCTTCTTGCCGGTCTTACCGCCTGCAAGCCGGATGTTCCAATACCGGATGCAGCAGTTAATACGACAAAAGAGTCCAATCAGACTGATACCATTAGACAGCAAAAGACTGTAGAAAACCTTTTTACCAGCGAACAGCGCAAAACACTTGATGCGGTCCAGATGCACCTATTTCCCGAAGATGGTGATGGCCCTAGTGCAAGAGACTTAAATGGCGTTAATTATTTAGATTGGGCAATGTCTGATCAACAAAATATTGATGACGGAGATCCGGATTTTATCCTACGTGGTATCGGTTGGTTAGATGATCTGTCGCAACAGACACAGGGCAACTCTTTTGTAAAACTTGATCATCAGCAACAGGATAAAGTACTCAAACAAATTGCTACGTCTTCAGCTGGCGAAAACTGGTTATCAATATTAATTTACTACCTGGTCGAAGCATTAACGCTTGACCCTATTTATGGTGGAAACCCGAACATGATTGGCTGGCAATGGCTCCAGCATCAACCTGGATTTCCTCGTCCGGTTAAAGGCAAAACTTACCGCGATTTTGAATAACAGGAACCACGGCAATATGAGCAAATCTTCAGTAAAAGTAAAAGAGTATGATGTCTGCGTTGTTGGCAGTGGTGCCGGTGGAGGCCCGATTGCTTATGAGTTAGCAAAAGCAGGCTATAAAGTTGCCGTATTAGAAAAAGGCGGCTGGTATGATGAGCAAGATTTCAAAAAAGATGAAATGCTGTCCAGGCGAAAGATATTTCGCTCCAAAATAGATGAAGAAAGACACCTTCTTGAAGAGCCTGATGGAGACGGAGGCTGGTCAACCGATCCAACATCTGAGTTCTGGGGAGGAAATATAGTCGGTGGTGCAAGCAACTTTATGAGTGGCTATTTTCATCGCCTTAAACCGGAGGACTTTCGGTTACTATCTGAATTTGGTCCAATCGAAGGTGCTAATATCGTTGATTGGCCAATCACTTACAATGATCTTGAACCTTATTATACAAAAGTAGAGCAGGTCATAGGGGTGTCAGGTAAAGTTGTCGCGCACCCTAATCTTGAGCCACGTTCAACCTCAGACTTTCCCTTCCCACCTACCGCAGAACACCCAATTGCAAGCTGGTTTGATAAAGCAGCAGGTGAACTGGGATTTCATCCGTTTCCTATGGCAAGAGGCGTCCTATCAAAACCTTTTAATGGAAGAAACAGTTGTGAATACTCCGGCTATTGCGGTAGTTATGGTTGTCATTCAGGGGCAAAAGCCAGTTCCCGTGCAGCATTGATTGATGAGGTTGTTAAAACCGGTAATTGCGATGTTATACATCACGCTAAAGTCTATCATATCAACACTGATAGCCAGGGAAATGCCTCATCTGTTAACTATTTTGACCAAGCGGGAAATACAGTTGAAGTTAAGGCCAGAATTATTACCGTTGCCTGTTATTCAATCGAGTCTGCTCGCCTGCTACTCTCCTCTCGTGGCGAAAAGCATCCAACAGGTATCGGTAATCGTCATAATCAAATTGGTAAAAACCTCCATTGCTGTGCAGGGGGAACCGGCCATGGTATTTTTGATCTTGAACAATTAACTTCAGCACAGGCCGATAGTTTAAAAGTAAGAGGTCCTTTTTTTAACCGAGCACTTCAAGATTGGTATTTTATTAACGATCCGGAGGTTTTTGGTAAGAGAATAAAAGGTGGAACCATTGATTTTGTGTTTGATCCTCCCTCCCCCACCGCCGATGCGAATAGTCTGAAGTGGGATCAACAGAACAATTTACTTTGGGGCAGTCCACTTAAACAGCAATTAAAATCTCATTTTACTCAGTCAAGGGATTTCAAGTTTGAAGTTTTCTGTGACTGGCTGCCTACGGATGACTGTCATGTAAGTCTGGCCACCGATGAAAAAGACAAATGGGGCTCTCCGGTTGCAAATGTAAAAGTTGGCTATCATCCTCATGATTTAAAAGTCGCCCAATATATTGTTAATAAGGGGGTTGAAGTTATGAAACAAATGGGTGCACAGGAATACTATGGGAACGCTTTTACC
>CBDUHU010000502.1:0-3518 GCA_965366725.1 uncultured Kangiellaceae bacterium | reverse complement strand
CTCAAATCAGACATCACCGGGCGTCTATCTGCACGTTGTTCTAATGAACGGTTCAACTGGGATAAAGCGATAACCGGTACATCAAGCTCTTTTGCCAGGGCTTTTAGTGAGCGTGATATCTCTGATATTTCAGCAGTTCGGTTGTCAGACATCCCGGGAACTACCATCAATTGAAGATAGTCAATTACCACTAAACCAACATCGCCGTGCTCTCGAACAATGCGACGCGCTCTAGAGCGTAATTCGGAAGGTGAAAGACCTGCAGAATCATCGATATACATTTTACAATTATTTTTTAGAATATTGGATGCAACTGACAAGTTATCCCAATCTCTATCATCAAGCGCACCAGTCCTTAGTCGAGTCGCATCAATTCCCCCTATCGAGGCAAATGAACGCATTAGCAGCTGGTTTGCAGGCATCTCCATGCTGAACACCAAGATTGGTTTACCACTATGGATAGACGCGTGTTCGGCAATATTCATCGCAAAAGTCGTCTTTCCCATTGCTGGTCGACCGGCAACAATGATTAAGTCTGATTTCTGAAAACCATTGGTTTTTTTGTCTAAGTCGGAAAAACCACTACTTAACCCCGTCAGACCACCTTTAGAGTCCACTGCAAACTGAATTCGGTCGAGAGTTTCATCAAGAAAGCTGGCAGCAATTTGCAAACCTCCGTCGTTAGACTCTCTTTGCTCGGCAATCTTAAATACCTTGGCTTCAGCCAGATCAAGTAGCTCATCGGTACGTCGACCTTTGGGAAAATAAGCCGCATCTGCAATTTCATTCGACACTGAAATCATTCCGCGGAGAACCGCTCTTTCTCTCACAATATCCGCGTAAGCAGCAATATTTGAGGCACTTGGAGTATTTTTGGCCAGATCGGCAACATAAGCTAACCCTCCAATTTCATCCGCTTCACCTTCCTGTTCTAGAAATTCATACAGAGTTACCACATCCATTGGTCGTCCATTTTCGGCTAAATACTTTAATGCTCGAAATATAAGACGGTGATCTTTACGAAAAAAGTCTTCTGCCACTATTTTATCGGAGACTTTCTCCCATGCATCATTATCAAGCAACAACCCTCCTAGAACCGACTGTTCAGCTTCAAGCGAGTGAGGTGGCATTTTAATATTATTGACTTGCTGATCTTCTAACATCAGATGTTTCCAGTTGGTGTAGCGAACCTGTTAATCTCGTAAATACTGAGTGTTGATGCGATATTTTTATTCATATCAACAAACTTATCATTGAAACAAAAAAAAACACCTCAAACATATTCAGTCCGAGGTGTTTTATTCTGGCATTTGCGTTGTTTGAAAGCAACGCTAAACATCAAATCAAAGTACTGTTTTGTTGTTACTCAGCTTGTCCTGTAATAACAACTTTTAATACTGCATTGACATCTGTGTGCAAGTGAATATCGATCTCAAATTCACCAGTTGCACGGATAGCACCAGAAGGCAATCTAACTTCGTGTTTTTCAACTGCAACACCAGCTGTAGACGCTGCGTCAGCAATATCTTTAGTTCCTACAGAACCAAACAGTTTCCCTTCATCACCAGCGTAGGCTTCAATTGTCACTGTCAACTCAGCAATCTGGGCAGCACGAGCTTCAGCTGCTGACAGTTCACCAGCCGCTTTCTTTTCAAGTTCGGCGCGACGAGCTTCAAATTTCTCTACGTTGTCTTTTGTTGCAGGAACTGCTTTACCTTGAGGAAGCAGGAAATTACGACCATAACCGTTTGCTACAGTAACGCTATCACCCAGTTCGCCAAGATTACGGATTTTTTCAAGTAGAATGACTTGCATTAGTCTTTCCTCTAATTCGTTAATCGTTGCTTATTTATGCGCGTCAGAGTATGGCAATAAAGCCAAGAAACGTGCACGTTTAACTGCTGTAGAAAGCTGGCGCTGATACTTAGAGCGAGTTCCAGTAATACGACTAGGAACTATTTTACCAGTTTCTGTGATATAGCTTTTTAAAGTTGCTAGGTCTTTGTAATCAACTTCAGTAATACCTTCAGCAGTGAATCGGCAGTACTTACGACGTCTGAAATGTCTAGACATGGGTTAATCCTCCGTTATTCCGCTGCAGATGCATCAGCTTTAGCTGCTGGTGCTTCTTCGGTAGTTTTAGTTTCGGCTGCTGGCTTTCTATCAGAAGAGTCAAAGCGCTTAGCAGCTTCTTCTTTCGCTTTCGCTAAAGGAGAATCTTCGGTAACTGCTGCTTTCTTCTTGATAACAAGATTTCGCAGGATAGCATCATTGAAGCGGAACAAAGTTTCCAATTCTTCAATTGCTGAATATTCACATTCAACGTTCATTAGAACATAGTGTGCTTTATGTGCGTTATTGATTGCGTAAGCCAGTTGACGGCGTCCCCAATCTTCCATGCGGTGTATACTACCACCAGCTTCGGTAATAACAGCACTGTATCTTTCGATCATGGCTGGCACCTGGTCACTTTGATCAGGATGTACCAAGAATACGATTTCATAATGTCGCATTAAGAGCTCCTCACGGTTTCCAGTCACTAAAGTACTTTTAGCAAAGACTTCTTTAGTAACAAGGAGTTAGGTCAGATTGTAAGTAAAAATCCGGTGATAGTTCATCTCTGATTAATCACTGGACTCAGTTAAGAGCGCGCGATTATACGAGGGTTGGCGAGAGATTGCAATAATTTCCTCAATTCGGCTGCCTTTGAATAATTAAATCAGGCATTTGCTGCTGATTGTTGTTCTTCAGCAATTGTTATCATCGCAGAAGTCAAATGAGTAAGCTGTTCTGACTTGATGATATATGGCGGCATGATATAGAGTAGTTTACCAAATGGGCGTATCCATACCCCGAGTTCCACCAGGCGTGCTTGAACCTGATGCATATCAACCGGTTGCTTTAATTCAATCACACCAATGGCTCCCTTGACTCTCACCTGCGTGACCGAAGCTAACTCTTCCGCTGGCATTAATTCTTCCATTAACTGCTTTTCAATAGCGCTAACTCTCTGCTGCCATGGAGAATCAAGCAGTATCTCTATACTTTTATTAGCAACGGCGCAAGCAAGCGGGTTCCCCATAAAAGTAGGCCCATGCATCAAGTTTCCTCCGCCGAACTGACTTATTACATCTGCTATTTCTCGCTTACATAGAGTAGCAGCAAGTGACATATATCCACCGGTAATTGCTTTGCCCACACACAAAATGTCAGGGCAGATTGAAGCTTGCTCATAAGCGAACATTGTTCCTGTGCGGCCAAATCCAGTCGCAATTTCATCCAGAATCAGCAATACATTGTGTTGTTTACATAATAAACTCACCTGACGTAAGAATTCTGCACAATAAACTCGCATGCCTCCGGCCCCTTGAACAATTGGCTCAAGAATAACCGCAGCAATTTCTCCACTATGCTCAACAATAGCAGATTCAAAACCCTTGATATGCTGAGCCTGCCAATCATGATCATCATTGCAATCTGGCGCATCAACAAAAATATGTTGAGGCATTACCCCCTTA
>CBDUHU010000501.1:0-3519 GCA_965366725.1 uncultured Kangiellaceae bacterium | reverse complement strand
TTACCTACACCAGGGTCGGCAATATAAATTGTATTGCGATTTACTTTATACACCACAACAAAATGGTCTCCCTTCCAATGGACGATACAAGGCAACCGGGCCTGTTTAACAAAAGTATCTACATTGATTTTTGCCGGTAAGGTTTTAAAACCCAGTTCTTCGCAGGCTTTATGTATACCGTATAAAGACACGCCTTGTTGGCCTTTACTACAAGACTCCCTCAGTTTATGCAAACTGATTTGTTTACCATAAAACTGACACAGCATCTTCACGCAGGTCGGAGCACAATCCATTACATCAAGCTGACGTATCAACGGAAAATTATTCAACATTAACGAGCGGTCCTGCATTGATGAAACGAAAAAAGCCTTAGCGTGTTAATAGAAACAAACCAAGGCTGGATAAACATAAAACTAATCCCGAACTGGAAACTTCCTGTGTTCTTTTAGGAAAATTCTGGGGTTATGCATTATATTAACGACTTAATTAATATGTGAGCACGAATCATTATTATTGCCTCTTGGTTCTGTATAAGAACCACCGGTTACTTGCTTTAATTCGTCATCCTTAATTTCAACGATCTCATTCATTTCTGCTAAATCGATGTTGTTTACTTCGAAGTTATTTTCTTTATTCATTTTAATTACCTTTTTAATGATTGGCCTGTTGAGTTAACGCTGGCGGCGACCAATCTAAAACCGTCAGAGTTTATTTTTGCGAATTAACAATCCAGTAAAAGAATACTGGACGTGTTTGCAGGTTGGGAAAATCGTAATAATTGCAAACCAATGCCTGCCCAGCCGTTCATTAACGAACAAGAGGCAAATCCTTTCAGGCTCATCTTTCTAAGTCCGTTTTTACTGATAAAATGGATTCTTTCTGTTATCAAAGCATTTGCATGCTTAGTTTCCTCGATATTGAGCATGTCGTGCTGTTTGGCCAGGCAAAACAGTTCAAAATTACCGAAGTTACCGTGACAAAGACCGTCATTATTAATAATTGACCGATTAGATAAATGTGCTATCGATCTTTTAATATCTCTCTCGAAAAAATCAGGCAATGTGTCTTTGAGATTGCTTTTTAAGCCTAGACGACTCATGCCAATCCCCACTGCGCCATGACACCAAGCTGTCATGGCTTGTCCTTTTTGTTCTAGCTCAGTGTCAAAACGTCTATCGGGCCAATTGCCTATCTCTGAATTGTACAAACCGCTTTCAAATTTCAATGCAGTAATCGCGCAATCAACAAACTTTGATTTGTCACTAACGCTGCCTAGTTGCATTAAGGCATAGGCAATACCTGCATTACCGTGTGCGAAACCAGCGAGCACGTTGCTGCCGTCAGTTTGCCAACCTATTTGTCCTGTTGTCTGAAAATGTCGGAGCAAGTTTTCAGCAAATTTATTGGCAATACTTAACGCTTGTGCTTCGCCTGATATTTTAAAGTAACTAATCAGCGCAAGGATGGCTCCAGCGCTACCACCTATAATGTCTAATTGTTTATCATGGTCTGCCATGCTACAGAGCTGGTTTAATACTTTTTGGCTTAAGGGGGCAATCCACAGCTCTTGAGGCCAAAGCTTTTTAAATTGACTCAATGCATAAAGTAAACCGCCTAATCCCGAAAACCCTAGGTCACTTTGATTGGTCTTATCGTTATTAATCGCTTGTTCAAATAATATTTGAGTTTGCCTCATTTGTAATTCAAGCGGACTAAATTCCGGGAAGCGCTTTTGTAAATGTGCTAAAAACAATAAAATGCCCAAATAGCCGTCAAATAATGAACTATTGGTTGGATCTAAACAGACTCGTCTTTGTCCATCATTTTTAAATAGTGTCCAGATCTTGCTATTTTGATGTGGGATGGCTTCGTGAGCGATAAACTGACCGATGGACAGCGCAGTAGTTTCACAGAGTGTCTTAAAACTAGAATCTGAGTTAACCACAATGTTTGGTTTAGGCGCTACTTGATGTTGATTCGCTAAACCAAAGGCAAGTTTAATTAATCGTATTTGTCCAACTAAATCGCTCTGATCCATATTGCGTATTTTAGCTTGGCATAGTTCAATTCCCGATAGATTAAAAAATTCGAGTCCAAATGTTTCACTATTTGAACACAGTGTGTTGCGATCAACTCTATGCATAAATCGTGGGATCTCTGCTCGTAAAAGACTCCTTTTTTCACTGTCTAACAACGCGCCTAAGAATTGACGACCTTCAACATCGATATTCAATTTATCGCATATTATATTTTCGCTTGTCTGGTCAAGTAAGTAGCTTGGATGGCTAGCGGCCTGGATAAGTCGGGCATAGGTCTGAGTTGTTCGGCATACATATCTTGCGGAACAACCGTCAAATATTTTTAGCGGACCATCAGGGCTGGTAAGTAGCGTTTTGTTTTTTATAATCCTCAGATAACCAGCCTTAAAACCATCAATAAACTCATCAACGTAGTCGTTGACGGCTATTGGCTTAGAATTGAGTCGCGGTGTTGAATGACTTTCAGGTGTATTGTTATCATAAACTGGAAAAATGGCGGCTAATTCTTGCTCTGAGCTTAAGGATAGATACTGCGGAATAAAATGCGTTTTCAACACTGTATGGTTTCCCAAAATCAAAGCAGGAGGGTGGTTATTCTTACTTTTTGTTGAATCATCCCGATGATGAAACAAGGTTTCTAAATCTATCAGAACAGGCTGAGCGCCATAGGCAATGACATTTTCGTGATGGATATCCTCGGCCTCTAACGCATACAACAAACTTAATAACAAACCAGCTTGATAGTAATAGTGACTTACCTGGGTCTTGTTTTCGCATTCAAGCAGGGGAATATACTCCATCCAACCATAATCTTCATTGCTTACATACACCGGTTGATAGAGTTCGCTAAAACCTAATTGGCTGGCAAAAATGTAAAAGTTTTGTTCGAGAGATAAGCATCTCGGTTTGTAGGCAATTTTACGCCCGCAACTTAATTCCAGAATAAGCGATTGTTGGCCGTTTTCATGTTCGTCACCATGATCTGAGCCAAGCGCAACAATATTCCCCAATTTATCGTCGGTAGCTGTAGCACCAAAAATAACTTGAGCAATTTGTTTCTTATCGCTTTGCCAACGACAAAGAATATCAACTGTATTCTGTTTCCAATTTTTTGAGGCAATCCTAATCTTATTTTTTAATATCGGATACTTTTTATAAATATCCTTTCTTAAGTCGACGCATTTCCGTTCACTCAGGGATTCTTGTTCACCTTTGCGTTTGTTTAAAACTGTTGCTAAAGCGAATTTACTTAAAGAAAAATATTTATGAAAAAGAAGTGGAAGAAAAACAGCGATAGAACCTGATTCTTTTGGCCCACCAATTAGAGCTTCTTTTTCTTCAACACTTTGATTGAAACAAGACATCAAGTCTTGCATGAATACATTTAGATCACCTAATGCAATATCAGCAGGGAAACATTCTTTGCCAGGTGAGTCGTCAAATAACGCTGTTGTTTTCATATGCTATAAGAAGTGTCAAT
>CBDUHU010000500.1:0-3525 GCA_965366725.1 uncultured Kangiellaceae bacterium | reverse complement strand
GTATATGACGCGGTTGGCTCGTGGCTCCCCCGTCTTTTGGTGTCCTCCACAAGGAGGACTTAAAGATACCACGTAGCTGCGAATAGCACAAAAAGCCAAATGCGGCATATGCGTTGTTGGCGCCCGTTATTTAAACTCGTCATACTGCGCTAGATAGTCCTGCTCTTTTTTTTGCCACTCAGGATTGCTCTTAGCTTGAAATGTTCCATTAGGATCAATCCAGCGAATTAATTTCATGTCGTAGAAATAGAATCGGTGTTCAGAGAGCTTGGTTTTCTCAGGATCATGACCAGATTCAAATCCCATTTCTTTCGCTTTTTTATCATCAATGTAATATGGCATGTTGTAATTGTACATTTGATCAAAAACGAAAAGTAGCTGGTTGTCTTTGATATACATTTCGCGAAATAGCTTGCCAGTTTCGCCGTAAAATTCGCATCTAATTTTAACAAGCTGATCTTGATCGTAATACTTCGTTATTTCAGCTCCGTCAGTAGAATAGTCAAAAGATTCCTGCTTTTTAGCCTTAAAGCTCTTAAGATTATCTTCTACGTAATTAAAGTGTGATCTTATCTCCTGGATTTGTCCATCAATTGATTGAGCAATGCTTGATTGCAACAAAATCATAAAGGCGAAAAAAAATAGACGAGTTTTATTCACGTGTCTTCATCAAAATAATGGGCGCCAACGGGACAAGCTAAGAGGTGTGGCGGTAACCAATCCACTTACCTGTTCGAATTTGATTAAAGTTAATGATTTATATAAAATTGTCAACATAGAATTACCCGCCATGACTACTTAGCGTTTGTTGGCAACCGTATGGTCACTAAGATTATTACTTAGCAAGATCAATATCGATAGTTAACTGTATAGTCCACTCGATTAAATTCTACCTCTAACTTCTTGGTATTGTCAGAGTTCCATAGAAGAATGGGTTCTCTGTTTACTAACGACATAGTCATATAAGGATCTACTTGATTATACATAGGCCCAGCCATGTATGTTAAAGTATTGCGAATAAAGATTTGACCACCTTTAGTCTGTGGACCAAGTTCAGAACTATAATATTCACCTGAATAGTCCCACACTTCAATAGCGAAACCACCGGGTTTTTTAATGTCCAGCTCATGTAAGGACTCTGGCGGGAAAAGATAAAGTAGGTCATAAAAGAACTTAACTTCCGTTGAATCAGGAATATAATGCGCAAATGAAACAGAGGCCCCCTTATAATTTGCAGAATTTCTAAAATACAAACCATATTCGCGATAAATATAAAGAGAGTCTGAGGTTACTAATTGAGAAAAAATATCAGTTGCTACATCACCGCAGAATGATTCACTGGAACCATTAATAGCCAAGTATTCACAAGAATTTCCTGGTATTGGCTCAGGTTCAATGGTAGTTTCAACACACCCAATTGTAAAAAATACCAAAAGATAAATTAAGAAATTTTTCATGCTTTTGTGGTTATATGTAACGATAATGTCAACACTTTAGTTGTTATGGACATTATTATTTGCAATGGTTGCCAACGGGCCAAGCTAAGAGGCGTGGTGGTATCCAATCCAATTAGTTGTCCGATTTTGATTAAAGTTAATGATTTGTAAGATAATGTCAACATACAATTAGCCGCCATGACTGCTTAGCGATTGTTAGCTGCTGAGCTATTTATATTTTTATTATTACAGGTCCCGTTGATGCTTCAATAGTATTAACATTAGCGTAGTCTTGAACATATTCTATAAAGAATTGATATGTTCCCGATTCAATTGGTTGCTCCTTTAGCCTCGTATAAACTGGATTTAATGCTGCTTCTGTTTCAAAATATTGTTGAAGGCTAGTATAATTAAATTCCAAACATTTGCCTGGACTTCTATAATATGTAGCTACCTCAAATAACTCGGAGATGTCTTCGTTAGCCTCGAAATCCATATGAATTTTCTTATCGCAATAGATTTTAACACTGATCATTTGATTAGCGTTAGAGAGATTTGGATCACAAGCATACAATGAGTTAAAGGCAGAATACCCAGTATTTACACTAGCTCTATAAGTTTCCATTATAAATTGAAGCTCAAATCCAAAGAGATCGAAAGCTATTGAGTCCGATGTTAAATCATTCTGTTCGAAGCATGTTTGTGACGAATTTTGTAAGGAGTATTCGAGTGGTTTCAACTCTGCATCAATCAAGTTGAATCGATAGTCACTCTCACCTGCACAGTCAGAGCAAGAAACAATAATTATACTAGCCAAAAAGTAACAAGAGAATAATAAAAGAACTTTTCTTATCATGGTGTCTATGTTAAGGAGCTTTGCAGCTAACGTTCAGGTATATGGCGCGGCCAGCTCGTAGCTCCCCCAGTCCTGAGTGTCTGTCGTAAGACAGACCTAAAGATACCACTGGGCGTCGAGTAAGACAAAAAGCTGGCTGCGCTATATGCCATGTTACCCACTGGCAAATTCACTAATGTTATTTAATAGTTCAATGTCTTTGATTTCCTTGATGTCCAATTTGGAATTAATCGAAAGTGCGTCAAGGTTAGTACCTGTCAAGGAGTAACTGAATTTTTTTCCATCATCTGTTTTGCCAAGTAGATTGTTTAGCGATTTAGCATCTTGATAGCTGTAGAAGCTAAAGCCCTGGGTTGCCGCAAAACCATAATTTTTACTTCGCTTAAATTCTTCATCAAGCCATTGAACAAGAAAGTGAAAATCGTAAAGTGAGGCATTATTTAGTTTGAATACTGTGCGAGTTTTTGACATTGTGGACTCTAGAGTACAAGTCAAATTAGAGGTCGGATTCAATGATATGCCTTCAATTATCTTTTCTTCTATTTTTTTCGAGTCCTTATTCGACGAAAAGAGGTAGAATTCTGTTTTCGCAGGATCGATTGTGATTAGACTTTCACTTTCGTACTCAAAGTCATTGTCATCTTCATCAACACCAAGTCGATTACCTTTTGTGAAGAATTTAACGATGGCGTGTTGCTCCAAACCCCAATTATACTTGTCACTTAGGTAGAAGAGCGGCAACCATACTGGCAAAGTGAGTACAGATATCACAAAAAGTATTCTCTCAAGAATAACGTCTAAAATTAGTAAAGGGGTCTTGATGAAGACATCCTTAGCATAGTAGATTACTGCGACAACTAAGCTAATTCCTAAAACGATAAATATAAATTCTAAAAAATTCACGTCCTGCCGAATTTGCTTGTGGGTAACGTTCCGCAAACAAACTGTCGTAGTGGCTTTTCAGCCTGCTATCTTGTCCGCAGAAGTTAAAGTTAGTTGAAATTGAGAAAATGTCAATATACCGTTTTGCCACTATGCAGTTTTGTTTGTTGTTAGGCCCCGTTTAAATGTCAGGATCAAATGTAAAATACATCTCATAGAATGGCATTTCTATTTGATGGCTGATATTATTGGCTTCATTCCAAACTGTTATTGGGCTATTTGAGTACAGTGTAAGTGTCACTTGGGTAGCAACAGCACCGTAAACCGGACCAACGTATTCTAAGCTTAGTT
>CBDUHU010000499.1:0-3527 GCA_965366725.1 uncultured Kangiellaceae bacterium | reverse complement strand
ATGAGTGAAGGTATACTGAAATCCAGGACCTATACCTTTTCGCTGTTGATAATCCTGATAGTTATAAGCTTCACCGGTCAGGTTGGCAGCACTAAATGGCTCAACATAATGCGCCCTTCTTTTATTAATAAGAAAAGACCAATTTTTATAATCCAGTTTTAATCCAATATCATAAGCGGGCTTATCAAAAAAACCACCGATAATTGCCTCGACATTTTCGTCTGAAGGGACTCTGGCATAATCATTTTGCGGGGTGATAATTGTTTTTTCACCATTATTTTCATAACCATAAAACCAACCAAGAAATTCCCCGTTGTCGGATAGCTTGTCACCCCAATTTACACTGAGTTTTTTCTGACCGTTATTTCCAATGGCAACTGCGCTTTCAGTACCGTTTAATTCACTACCACGAATCAATACAATATTAATCACTGCGGTTAATGCTACATTTCCATACACCGATGAACCTGGACCACGGATCACTTCAATATGTTTTATTTTATCAAGTCCTATAGAATGATCAGGGTTTGCTGCAGAAATAAGCCGTGAGTTTAACCGGTGGCCTTCAAGTAAAATGAGAATTTTTTGTTGGGAAGAAGTGAATACTCCGCGCATGGCAACATTCACTTCATTTTGATCCTGTACAAAAGTCATTCCAGGAACAAAAGTCGTTAGCAGATCTTTTAATGTTCTGCTACCACTTCCACGAATCATTTCCTGGGTAATCAGCGTTACCGGGACAATAGATTCATTTAAAGGCTCTTCAAATTTTGATACTGACTTAATTCTGACATTCAGCAATGCACTTAAGTCCATATCATAGAGTGATTCATCTGCACTGGCAGATGTGCTTAAAGTCAACAAAACAGCTAACCACTTCACTATTACTCGCTCAGCCAACCTCAACCTCTCTATCTTAAGGTGATCGTGTCTATCAAGATTCCGGATATCCTTAATATTTTAGTACAATATTGCAAACAACGCGCAGTTGAAATCGCATAATTAGCGAGAAAATGAGCTTATTTAGAATAGAACCAATGCAATCTTAAAGAAACTGGTAATTATCTTTTACCAACTCTCTTGGTAGTCCATTTTTAACCTTGCCTCTCTGATTTTGCCCAATCCCAATCACGCTTCCATTGAAAGTGAGTATAACTTCACCATTTTCTACCTGAGGATTATCTAGCTCAATATTTTTGCCTTGAACAAAGCATTCAAATTGCGAGCTATTTATTTCAACTGTCTGACGCTTAGCAAGTGCTCCCAGACAGCTGGCAAACTCATGACTTGATCGAATTTTATTTGGAAATATCCGGGCAATTTGAATACCTCCCCTGTTTACTTTTAGATACTGGTTCACCCTTGGGGCGGCTTGAGGGAATAACCAGATTTCTTTATCCCGCTGTTTTAATTCAAATTCTGCTAAAGGTAAATCCAGAGCAAAATGTTTTTGATAATACTGGACAACCTGGCTAAGTGACTTTTGGCTAACGGGCTCAAATGGTGATGTGTAAATACTGTCTAATGGTGACTTTGTATTCTCAGTGTCAGGCTTGCTGAAACAGGCAATAAAAAAGCCCTCACTATTAAATACCTGTGGAAGCATTAATAAATACCCTTCTTCTGTGGAAACCTTTTCCGCATCTTCAAATAATTGATTTAATGGTTCTATCTGAGCGTCTGAGTTTGCTATCAGAAAATTAGCCACCTGCTGATTTTCCTCAGGCGATAGAGTACAGGTTGAATAAACCATTCTGCCTCCCGGTTTTAACGCCTGATATGCAGATAGAATTAACGCCTGCTGTAAGCAGGCTAATTCCCTGACCTTCTCAATATCCCAATGTTTTAACGCGTCAATATCTTTACGAACAGTTCCTTCTCCACCACATGGAGCATCAAGAAGAACAAAATCAAACTGTTCAGGCATCCATTGACCAATTTTCCGCGCATCATGATGAGACATCAAGGTGTTCAATATACCGCACCGTAAAAGATTGGAAGAGAGATATTTTAAACGACTCGCTGACAGTTCATTAGCCAGCACAATACCACGATTTTTAAGCATTGCAGCTAACTGGGTTGTTTTTGAACCTGGCGCAGCAGCCATATCAATAACTAAAGGTTCCCGGGTCTGATTGTCCGCCAACAAGGCGGCAGGAGGGAGCATAGAACTTGCTTCCTGAATGTAAAAGAGTCCCTGAAGATGTTCGGCGGTATTACCCAGTAGCTGTTTGTTCGATGCGCTTGATGTATCAATCCAGAACCCTTGTTGGCACCAGGGAATTTGCGTTAATAACCAACCATTTCTGGCTGCTAGCTGATGGAAATCTTCAACTGAAATCTTTAATGTATTTACCCGAATACTCTTACGCAATGGCTGTCCACAAGCCGCAAGAAAAGCGTCTTTTTCATGCCCTGATAAAAAAGTATCGAGTGCATGTTCGAGGTAATCTGAATTTATTTCTCCACCGGAGGCGAGTATCATGTTGTTAGTTTGAGTCATTAATTGATTTCAATCAGGCCATATTAAAGCGATATTATACCCTGATCAGACAACCAGCTTGCAATCTAAGAGACAACAAGCCAGTTTTCCTGATCAATCATATGTACAAAGGGTAACAATATGTTCAGTCTTCCTCCGTTAAAGTCATCAGCGATGTATTTCCCCCGGATGCAGTAGTATCAATGCTTATTGTTTTCTCAGTTAACAAACGGTTAATCAGAGTGTCATAAAACTCACCACTGATTAATGGCAAAATTGCCCCACTTCTAGCCGCTAACTGTTGATTAATAAATCCTTTTCGCTCACAACCACTCCCAACGATAGCCGCAGTGAGTAGAGGGTGTGCCAGAATAGCCTTTAGTTCTCGCAGCTTCGCAACTTGCAATACTCCTTCAGGAATACCAATCGAAAGAAACTTGTTACCAAACTCAACCGCTTCCTGATGAAAATGGTCAGAAACCACGGTAATAACCGTATTGCCAGTTGCCAGAGCAGTCACTATTGAAAGAACCCAGAAGTTAAAAGAAGTATCTTTGTCTGCATAACAAACAACGCAACCTCGAGGTTCCAGATGTAATGTATTGGACTCACCTGTGGGACCAGGCATTACTGTAGGTTTAGCTAAATGCTTTTCAATATTGATAAGCTGCTCACGAGCATCATTTAAGGTCTTTGCCAAATCATCGGCCAAATTTTGCAGGTTCTCAACGGTTGCAATTTTGGCGATTAGTTGACGCACAGAAGAAATACGATCATTGAGATCAGTCAACCGCCAATGTTGCTCGTCTCTTCGCGAATTTTCCATTAACTCTGATACTGAGTTTTCAATCTCCTTAGAGTTTTCAAATTCAAAATTATCAGGTTTAATATCGGTTGCCTGATTACTCCGCTCAATAACAGTTTCTTTAACAAGGCGCTTTAAATATCCAGGACCACCAGCCTTTGGACCTGTTCCGGATAACCCTCTGCCACCAAAAGGTTGTACTCCAACCACAGCACCTATCATATTCCGATTAACATAGAT
>CBDUHU010000498.1:0-3532 GCA_965366725.1 uncultured Kangiellaceae bacterium | reverse complement strand
CAATCACGCGAGACGGTAGTATTACTTTTCCAGATATCGAGCCAATTAATGTAGCGGGGATCGAGTTTGCTGAAGCTAGAAAGTTAATAAAGCAAAAAGTTGAAGCACAAATGATTGGTGCTACTGCACATGTAACCCTTGGAGAGCTTCGTTCAATTGGTGTTTTTGTTTTGGGTGAAGCATATAAACCTGGTTCTTATACTGTGTCTTCATTGTCGACAATGACAAATGCTATTTTCGTCAGTGGGGGAGTGACTGAAATTGCATCATTAAGAAATATACAATTAAAAAGAAATGGCAAATTGGTTAGTACGCTCGATTTGTATGACTTATTGCAAAAAGGTGATACTTCTGGAGATAGTCATTTGAATCCGGGAGACGTGATCTATATCCCACCTGTTGGTAAAACCGTCAGTGTTAGGGGGGAAGTTAACAGGCCTGCTATTTACGAAGTAAAGTCTGGAGAGAGACTAAAAGACTTGATTAAAATTGCTGGAGGTTATTCTGGAAGTGCGTACCCCGCGACATCTTTTATTACTAGAAATAATAGACAAGGCTTTAAGACAATTATTGATGCGAACTTAAATAATGTAAAGACGCTCAATTTATCTCTTCGTTCTGGTGATGAGCTTGAGGTTGGCTCAACATTAGAACAGTTGGAAGATGTGATAACGTTAACTGGTCATTTTCATCGCCCAAGACAATTAAAATGGTTTAAAGGAATGAAAATATCTAGTGCGATTAAGTCTATTTTAGAGCTTAAAGATAATCCTGAACTTGGTGTTGCGTTAGTGATAAGAAAGGAAATGCCACTCCGAAAAACTACAGTTCTGCACTTTGATGTTGAAGATATGCTTGCCAACCCTAAAGGAGGAAACAACTTAGAGCTTCAGCCCCTAGATCAAATTATTGTACTTGGCTCCGAATCAGCCGATATGAAACAAAGTAATCAAAACGAACTGTCTGAGATTGACTTGAACTCATTAATGTACGCCAGGTATGAAAAAAATCAAAATTATGATCCTGATTTTAAGAAAAATTCAGGGTTAACTGCAGAAGATACTGAGTTAGTTTCTATTCTAAATGACACTAGCAATGAGTTTATATTAGCAAGTTACAATTTGGATCGGGAAGAAATACTTGCTCCAATAGTGAAAGCTATCCAGCAGCAAACATCAGATGGAAATTTTGCTCCGTTAGTAGAGATTTCAGGTAATGTAAAATTTCCGGGAACCTATCCAAAGTCCAAAAATATGACCTTGAGAGAGCTCGTTCTATTGGCTGGTGGGTTAGATGAAGCAACTTATTTAGGCAATGTTGAAGTCACAAGACGTGATATTGAAAATATAGAACAGGCGAGCATCAAACATATCAATGTTAATTTAGGTGAGCAGCTTAGACGAGATAAGTTATTCTATTTGCAAGCTAAAGATAAAATAGCGATATATGTTATGCCTGAATATAGTGACGAATTAAAAATTGAAATTGAGGGGCAGGTTAAGTTTCCAGGGACTTACGAATTTAGACAGGGCGAGACTTTATCTCAAGTAATTAAGCGAGCCGGTAATCTTACAGAAGCTTCTCATACGCAAGCTGCTATTTTTACAAGAAAGAATCTACGTCTTCAAGAAGAAAAACAACTTGAGGACTTGAGAACAAGGTTGAAAAGAGACATTGTTGCAAGTGAGTTGGAAGAAAAAGCTGCCGGTAAAACATCATCAGTTGGAGATGCTGAAAAGTTATTGAATGCTTTAGGTGAAACAGAAGCTATTGGGCGGCTGGTTATTGATTTAGAAAAAATAATGTCAGGTCAGATAGCAGATATCCAGCTAAAGCCTGGTGACAGATTAATTGTTCCCTCTTTCAGACAAGAGGTGAGTGTTTTAGGTGAGGTTCAGCATTCGACTTCTCACTTATATAACAAAGAGTGGATACTTGATGACTATATAGAAAGCAGTGGTGGCTTAACAAAACGCGCAGATGATGAACGTATTTACGTTGTTAGAGCTGATGGCTCTGTTTTCATGCCTAACCAGGGAGGGTGGTTAACTCATCAAAACTCAATGCTAGAATCTGGTGATACAATAGTTGTGCCTCAAGATACTGATAGAATTAAGTCCTTGACTTTGTGGACAAGCGTTAGTCAGATTGTTTATCAACTTTCGCTCGGCGCAGCTGCAATTAATCAATTGACCAAAAATTCAAATTAATTAGTTGTTAACTGAATGATAAAACTTCCACAGACATTATTTTTTGTTTTTCTATTGATTGCTAATGTTGTTGAGGCTGAACCTTGGATTGATAGCAGGGATGTTTGGCTCAGGGCTGACATTGAAACATTATCAGATATAGGGATTATTACTGTCCCAATTACAACTTACCCATTAATGTGGTCTGGAGTTATTCGGGATATAGATAATGTTGATATCCAAAATGTACCGGCTAGATATAAAAATGTTTTTTGGCGCGTAAAAAAAGCTGGAAAAACAGCGTTTTCAAAAAAAGAAGTAATACAAACTAGAGTTTCACTGTCTAATGATTTTATATCTTCTCGCAGTTTTGGTAATGAATATAGAGGAAAAAATGAAATTTCTGCGCGCAGATATGGTTTAAATAAAACATTAGCATGGAATTTTGAGGTAGCTCGTGCTGAAGAACCATTAGATGGAGACAAAACTCGCTTTGACGGCTCGTATTTAGCTTATGTAATAGGAAATTGGATTGCATCTGTGGGGGTCGTAGAAAGATGGTGGGGGCCAAGCTGGGATTCTGTCAATTTATTGTCTGATGATTCAAGGTTGCCACTGAGCGTTAGCCTGCAGAGAAATTATGCACTAGGTTCAAGTTCACCTATGTTTAATTGGTTAGGCCCATGGACGTTTAGTGCTTTTGCCGGGGAGTTAGATGATGATTCTTCCTATTTGAAAGGAGCAAAACTATCTGGAATTTCATTCAACTTTAAACCACTACAGTCGTTTGATATTGGCATAAGAGCGACCTCTATTTTTGATAATACAAAAATACAAGAAGTAGCTTCTCCTTACTTAACCGAAGATCTAATTGAAGAGTTATCATGTATTCCGGACTCTACATTATTTAAGTGCAGACAATTAGATAACAATAAGACATTTGGTTTTGATCTCAAATGGCGATTGCCCTTGAAGTCTCCTATTAGTTTATATTTAAGCCGTTATAAAGAAACTGTTAGCCAATTTGGATCTTCAAAAATGAGCACTCAGTTTGGGGTGTCTTCATCGTTTTATTGGTCTAATATAAATTGGAAATATTTCATTGAAAATACTGACTTTCGTGAATATGAGTCTAATCCTCCTCAAACCACATACAGCGATCAACAAAAATATATAGGCTCAAATTACGGGGATATATCAAATATTTTGAGCGCTGGAGTCTCTGCAACTTTAAACAGAAATAGTAAATTTGCTGTGGTTTTATCTGAGCTAGGTTCGAAAGTATACTCTGATGCTCCGAATCACTCTTATGATGCAACGATGAAATACAACAAACGACTAAA
>CBDUHU010000497.1:0-3534 GCA_965366725.1 uncultured Kangiellaceae bacterium | reverse complement strand
AACACCAACGACTCTGTTTATTAAGCCAGATGTTCTTTTGCCAGATAGTCATGGGACTGCATTTCCTGCAACCGGCTTAATGTTCTTTTAAATTCGAATGCCAGCTGATTCCCAGAATAGAGAGACTCAAGCTCGACTTGCGCAGTCAACATGAGTTTGACATTGCGCTCATAGAATTCATCAACCAGACTAATAAATCGACGGGCAGCAGAGTCATCTTTAGTTTCCATCGCAGGCACTTCACTCACTATAACAGTATGATAGCAACGCGATATTTCAATATAATCTGAGTGGCTTCGTGCAGTTTCACATATGGCGTGAAAACTAAACCAGACAACACCTTCAGCACAACGTATTGTATCTATTTGACGATGCTCTACTTCAATCAATCCTGAATGGTGATCTTCCTCTGTGGCAAGCTGATCAAAACTATGGTTTAAATTCTCAATCGCTTGTTGATCATGAGGACAGTGAAAAATATCAGCCTGTTCCAGGGTGCGAAGCCTGTAATCGATTCCGCTATCAATATTAACGATTTCAGTGTGCTGTTGGATTAATCGAATTGCAGGAATAAATCTCTCTCTTTGTAAGCCATTCCAGTAAAGCTTTTCTGGCGGAATATTAGAGGTTGCCACCAGACAAACCCCACGCTCAAATAGAGCTTCAAATAATCGCCCCAGTAACATGGCATCAGTAATATCGCTAACAAAAAATTCATCAAAGCAGATAATACAGGTTTTACTGGCAATTTCTTCTGCAATTAGTATCAAAGGGTCAGCTTGCCCTTTGTGCTCAGTCAATTGTTCATGTAGCTGGTGCATAAAGCGATGAAAATGTAGTCTCATCTTATTATCAAAGGGTAGCAAATCATAAAACATATCCATTAAATAAGTTTTACCGCGACCAACTCCTCCCCAAAAATAAAGACCTCTTTCCGGGTGCTTTTGATTACGCCATTTTTCAGTAATTCGCTTAAGTATTCCTTTAGGTTGGCTCTCTACTTTAAGCCTGAGAAATAAGTCATTTAATAATATAACAGCATCTCGCTGAGTCTCATCACGACTGTAATTTCCCGATGATATATCCTGCTGATACTTTCCCAGAGGCGTTAAAACACTCATTAATCTACAGCCTTAATTAATTCACTAATGCCAGTTTCAACATGGTGGCGTAATTCCACCAGGCGACCATGAAAGAAATGACTTGCTCCCGTCATTGTAATAAAACGCGGTGACGGCTTAAACTGCTCAACCCATGACTTAACTTCATCATAGTCAACCAATTCATCTTGATCACCAATAATGACTAACCAATTATTTTCTGGTGCAATAAATTGTTCAAAATCAAAGCGCTTTACAGGTGGTGCAACCGATACAAGGATATCTGGTTTTAACTTTACAGCGGCAAATCCGGCAACAAAAGAACCAAAAGAAAATCCAGTCAATATCAGCCGGCTTCCAGAATATTGCTGTTTCATCCAGTTAACCACTGCTTCAAGATCATCTATTTCGCCTTTTCCCTCATCATAAACCCCGTCACTTTTGCCAACCCCACGAAAGTTAAACCTTATACTCGGAATCCCCAAAGCAGCAAGACTTCTGGAAACGGTATAAACAACCTTATTTGTCATAGTGCCGCCATGTAGCGAATGAGGGTGGCAATTAACCGAAATATAATCAGTACGAAGCTGATCATCAGGTAAATCTAATATGGCTTCCAGATTACCGTTTGGTCCGGATATACTGGTTTCTTGAGAAATGATTTTCATCGGGTAACAATTTAATAATAGAAAGCCAGCTATTTTCGCATTAAACATCCTGTATGACCAGTGTATGGCAAATTGTTGCAAAGGTGGGAGCGGCGCCTGAAAATAAGCAACTGGCAAGCTACATTTCAGATTGGAACTGCAATTTGATATCTATTGGTCGCTGTCTGTTTCCCGGTTGGCAGGTAACTATCAGACGCTTCATTTTTTTCGATTAAGATTCAACTGCAACTGACCAAAAAATAAAGCCGGCCAGTTGCTATCATTTAACTACTCAGGAAACTTCTTGTCCATATTATCTTCAGCCAGCTTAAATTCGAGCGTATATTGCATTCGCTGCTGACCTTCTGTGGTTTTAAATTTCCATTTATAAACCGCCTTAACTGCGTCTCTTTCAAAGGTATTGGCTGGCTGCGAATCAACTACAGTCACTTCATAAGGCTGTCCATTTGAATCAACATTAAACTCTAACCTGACCCACCCCTCAATACCTTCCTCAACCGCCTTTCTTGGGTAGCTGGGACTAATTATCACTGTAGGAACAGCATCACCGTGATTAGTTGCCTGGGAAGTCGCTTTTTGTGCGGTAACCACGCTACTGGTGAGCCAGATTGACAATCCTGCAATCCCCATTGCAACCCAACTATGCCATTGTTTTTGATTAATATTTTTAAGCATTTTGACTCTCTCCGTTATTAATGATTGGTATTTCCAGTGGCTAACCAGCTTGTCTTGTGTGTTTTGACAAGCTGTATCAATTAAAACTTGTGCATAATTTCTTGCTTCTGATGGATAAGAAGTGCTTACCACAGCCATATCGCATGAAATCTCCTGATCGGCTTCGAAGTACTTTTCCGCCCAATAAAATAGCGGGTTAAACCAGAATAAAGACCTTAAAATTACCTTAATAAAATTGATTTGATGATCTCCCCGATGGATATGATAAAACTCGTGACGTAGGATCATCAGTTGCTTTTCCGCACTAAATTGGGAAAACTGAGCAGGCAAAATCAGATATGGCTTAACCAGACCGAATACAGCTGGAACTTGAATCAGACCACTATTAACAATTTCCATTTTATTCATTCGCTTTGCAGCCAAATCAAACTTCAATTGAGATGGAAAGTTGTAATCAACAACTCGAAATGAATGCAACAACCTCCGATAACGAAACCCAAAGCTAGATATAGACCAAACCATACCCACTACCCAGATTGAAAGAAACGTTCCCTTGACCACACCTGAAAGCTCATCGGTTGGCGGTAGCAATGATGATAAAGACATATTATCACCGGCTATAAAAGTGAGAAATGATGTCTCGACAACCTGACTTCCAATAAACGACCAGCCTGCTGGCATCAACAGGTACACAGGAATAATTAACCATAGTGCGTAAGCAACTTTGCCGTTGAGTCGGCTCAAAATAAAAGGGCGAATTGCAACTAATACAATTAATAACAGAGACACCCCAATACTCTTAACAACAACCAATTCAAATAAATCACCGATCATTTGTCTAACTCCTTCAACAAGCCTTTTAACTGGTTAATTTCTTGTGTCGACAAACTTTCCTTCTTAGCGAATGCTGCTACCAGCGAAGTCACATTCCCCTTAAACACTCGTTGTAAAAAACGATTTGCCGCATTTGCGATAAATTCCTGTTCTTTTAAGAGCGGAAAATATTGATAAACGCGACCCTCTCTGTTGAAACCAATGGCTTCCTTCTTGAGTAGTCTATTGATAAGTGTCTTAACGGTTTTATCCTGCCA
>CBDUHU010000496.1:0-3547 GCA_965366725.1 uncultured Kangiellaceae bacterium | reverse complement strand
GGGTACTCAACGAATTACTCCAGGATTTGGGACATTATGTCACTCAGGCTAATTCTTCTGAAAGCGCGCTGGATAAACTCAAAAATCAGACTTATGATCTGTTAATTTCCGATGTTCGCATGTCGGGCCAAAATGGCATGGAGCTATTAACTCAATGCCAGAAATTTTACCCAGATATGCCGGTAATCATTATGACTGCCCACTCTGATCTGGAAAGCGCGGTACAGGCCTATCAACGTGGCGCTTTTGAATACTTACCAAAACCTTTTGATCTGGATGAAGTGGTTGCAACTGTCAACCGAGCGCTCACACCAAACCAGCAGGCACTAGCTCAGCAACCTGCGCCAGTAGAGCAAAATAAATTCTCCATTATCGGTGAATCTCCGGCAATGCAGGACTTATATCGTGCTATCGGTCGCTTGTCCAATTCACAAGTCACGGTGCTTCTACATGGTGAGTCTGGAACCGGTAAGGAGTTGGTGGCAAGTGCGTTACACTTACATAGTCCGCGAAAGAGTGCACCTTTTATCGCACTTAATATGGCAGCAATTCCAAAAGATCTCATTGAGTCAGAACTATTTGGTCATGAAAAAGGGGCATTTACCGGGGCCACCGGGCGTTATCAGGGTCGTTTTGAACAGGCAGATAAGGGCACTCTGTTTCTCGATGAAATTGGTGATATGCCACTAGAAACCCAAACTCGATTGTTAAGAGTACTTTCGGAAGGGGCATTTTATCGCATTGGCTCAACCCAGCCTACCCAAGTTGACGTTAGAATAATTGCAGCAACCCATCAGGATTTAAGAAAAAAAGTAGAGAGTGGTGATTTTCGAGAAGATCTTTACCATCGACTTAATGTGATCCCGCTACATTTACCACCACTCCGAATGCGCAGCGGAGATATCCCGTTACTCGCAAATTATTTTCTGGCGGATATTGCCAATGAACTCAAAGAACCGCAAAAAAACCTCTCTCAGGAAGCCCTGGGTATAATGCAGGATTACCACTGGCCAGGAAATGTTCGCCAGCTCGAGAACGTCTGTCGCTGGTTGTCGGTAATGGCTAACAGTCAACTGATTGGTCCTCAGGATTTGCCTCCCGATATTCTATCGCAAATACAGTCAGAAAGTACTTTGTTCCGCTGGCAGGCCAGCTTAACTCAGAAACTCATATCAGATTACCAGAAAGGCGATCAGAGAACATTTATCAAGGTTCAATCGGAATTTGAACAACTACTCATAAAAACAGCACTGGAAACGACATTGGGCAAAAAAGCTGAAGCATCTAACATTCTTGGCTGGGGAAGAAATACACTAACTCGCAAATTGAAAAATTCAGATGACTAAGTAATCCAGTGCACTGCTGATTACTACATACAGCAAAACTACAATAAATATTGACTGACGAGATTTTTCAGACGATAAATTTGATTTACAAATTATTTTATGTTCTTTATTAACCTGAACTGTGGATAAGAAACACCAGCTTTTATTTGGCAACTCAAGATTTTTTTAAATGAATAACCATTAGTTGGTTAACAATCTCAATAATTAAAATTGCAGTACTGAATGAGATTTAATATCTCAGGTTCAAATTTATTAATTGCAAACTTCCATTTTAATTTAAGGGTTAAGCTAAGTTTTTCAGTTGTCTGGCGAAACCGCTAAACAAGGAAAATAATCATGAAAAAATCACTACTGTTGATAATGTTAACACTTAGTTTTCAAGTTATTGCCAACGATAATTGCCAATCCGTTGATTATCCAAACAACAATTCTCCCTTTGCCCAAACTGATCAAGTAAAGCAACTGAGTAACAGCTTAATCGATGCAGGCGAAGAACCATTACCGCAAGATCCACCAAAACACCCCTGCAATACAGAGTTTAAAACCAAAGGTTCCAGCGGAAAAATTCACTATACCGGAGAATTAACCGATGAAGCCGCAAAAATAATATTTAACAATGCTTATGCCAATGCTGAAAACAGAGCAAAAGCGTTTTGTAAATTGATGGGAGAAGAAGGTTGTAAAAACGTTAAATTTGTTAAATACGATACCTACGACTCTTCATTTGGTTCCGATGAAAGAGGAAGCTGGGCACAAGTTGATTTAATCGTTGTCTGGAAATGTGTTCAGTAACTTAGTCGATTATTCTCACTACTACTTTCATTCCATCAACTGTCCAGTGTTTCTTGATATCATTGTAGACAACTCTGGACACTAACATGGCTTCTTCACCATTAGAGTAGTTGACTTGCATTTGACAGAAATGATTGTGTTGTTTAACAAAGTTGATTAATTGAATGGTATTAATTTCGTTTTCATTGTCTAATTTTCGTCTCTTAGACCAAGACTTTTTTATAATTTCATATTTCATAAGCCTGCATTGTAAGAAATAAACACATCTAGATCAATAACCTTAACAAACTAAGCATTTGTTATCATGGGGCCATTAGCATAAAAAGCTATAATCAATCCAGGCAGGTTAGGCTCATCAACCTGCCTGGATGAACCTATTTATCAGGGTAGATCCTGTCCAGTGATATAGGGTGCGTTTGCCGCCCTGAGTATTTTTTCAAGTTGTGGAATTTTTACTTCTAAAATTTGTTTCAACCGGGATTGTTCATTTGCCAACTTTAATCTAGCTCGTTCGAGACTTTGCTTATGAGTGGGGGTTGGCCCATAAGTTGAGAAAGAAGTTCCTAATTCTGCAACACTGATTAAATTGTCAACGGTTTTAACATTTGATAAATAAACCTCTGAACGAGACTGATCACCATTCAGTTGATGATTGATATCTAAAAGTTCTGCTCGAATTTGAAATAAAAGCTGCTCCGGCTGGCCTGGTTGAACAGTCGACTCGGCAAGCGCCAGTTTTATCATTTTAAGCTTATCAAAGGTTTTTTCTAACGAGTGATAGGTAGCTCCGGCATCTCTTTTGATCCCATTAATCTGCTTCCAGAAGTCGCTAACTTCTGCCATGCTTGCGCCTTTAAGTGACCCCTGGTTCATTTGCTCGACCGCAAATTTTTGTGGTTTTTGTAATTCAACTATTTTTCCGTTAACTTCTTTCGCCAGAGTAACCTGATAACTTCCAGGAGCTGCTAGAAACTGAGTTTGAATATAGTTATCATTTTCCGCAACTTCAGGTGCGGTAATCGCCGCTGGAGAAGGCAAACTCAGATCCCATGCGATACGATTGATCCCATTATTATTGCTACCTTTGATGCGCCTGACAACCTGGCCATTGGTATCCTTAATAATCAACCAGATTTGAGCAGCCTCTTCACGTCTTTCCGCCTCAACTTGTTGCCACCCCGGAAAAGCAAGCGGTTTACCTTTTTTCCTCAGCTTCTTTTCATCTAGTTGACGTTTTTCCGCAGCAGTTTTAAGAGAGCCTTTCAAATAGTAAGTGAATACGGCACCAAACGGCGGGTTAGGTGCATTGTAATGTGAAGCTCCTAAAGATCCTTTAGACTCAAAGCGAGAAACAGGTCCTTTTTGAATGTACCACCAGGCCTTTCTGGTTGGAAACAGAGTCGCTTCAC
>CBDUHU010000495.1:0-3551 GCA_965366725.1 uncultured Kangiellaceae bacterium | reverse complement strand
ACCTAAACTCTTCGATGTTTTTCCTAAAGCAGGGTATGAAGTCCATGCAGTGCCAGACTTTCAAGCCGCATCTGCTGCGGGAGCTTCCTATGAAGGCCCAGCCCCTGACGGTTCGCGCCCAGGAATATTCTATATCAACACTCATAACCTTAAATCTCAACCTAAATTTATCATGGAAACGCTTTCAATTCATGAAGCGGCCCCGGGACACCACTTTCAAATAGCTATTCAACAGGAAGTAAAGGGACTACCTGACTATCGAAAGTTTGGTGGTTATACGGTTTTCTCTGAAGGTTGGGCTTTATACGCTGAAAGTCTCGGTAAAGAACTAGGATTATTTACCGATCCCTATATGTGGTATGGCCGTCTCGTAGATGAGCAACTACGTGCTATGCGTCTGGTTGTTGATACCGGGATTCACTCAAAAGGATGGAGCCGTGAAAAAGCAATTGATTTTATGCTGGAAAATTCATCAATGGCTCGTTCTGATGTAGAAGCAGAAGTTGAACGCTATATTGTGATCCCAGGACAAGCACTAGCCTATAAAATAGGTCAGAAAAAAATCAGGGAACTCAGGGAGTATGGAGAAAAAACACTTGGCGCAAAATTTAATATCAGAAAGTTTCATAGCCAACTATTAATTGATGGCAGTCTCCCGATGCCAGTGTTAGAAGATAAGATCAAACTATGGGTTAACAATCAAAAGTAACCAATCGCTTTTATCTATGTCAAGGGAGCCTGATTGACTCCCTTGACAAAATTGATACAAGAAAAATTTAGTCGACTCGTTGCCACTCGTCTACATCAGGCATCCAGTCTTTATAACGCTCCTTACCACCGCGACTCTTCCAGTCTGAATCAATAGTTAATCGAGAACTGATTCCACCACGGGGATTACAGTTCATAACAACACGCAATCTCTCAGGTACATAAACAGCCATCAGATGGTCATAGACGATATTGATTAATCTTTCGTAGGAAACAACGATATCTCTTAATTGATAAACATATTGTTTGAGCGCCTTTAACTCAATAATCTTATCACTCGGATAGAAAGTGAGATAGATAGTCGCAAAATCTGGTTGTTCCTGAACACCAAGAAAAGTAAATTCGGGTATCTTGATATTGATTTCATAAGCCTGATTTGTGGGATTTGGTATTGCAACCAGTAAATCCTGGCTAATTGCCTCATAAGTCTTAACTTTATTATTCATAATTATTTCCATGTCGAGTAAATTTTTTGTTCCGGCTTAAGCTGGTGTAAAAACGAGGTACTTCTGAATTTAGTTGTCAGATTCTCCCAGATAATGCAACAATTTCTAGCTAAGCCAATAAAAACCAATACCAGCCTATCATATCGACTTATCCAGATATTTCTAGTGCTTCGAGCAACAACTAGTAATATCTGGTAACGAATTTATTACTTACCACTATTGCCTTATTACTGCTATTTATTCTCTTATTACCGCCAGATTCAGCAAAATCGCCGAATTTTTGAATATATAGCCATTTTTAAAACATAATCCAGACTATAATCAACCAGTTCTGGCTTATTTATCAATACCCTAAGAGCAATAAGGGAAATCTCGATGAAGAAAAAACTACTCGCAAGTGCTGTATGCTTTGCGCTTGTCACTGCTTGTGGACAGCAAGAATCAAGCTCACAAGGGGAGACAGCGGCTAAACCTGTAGCACAAAAAACAACTCCAAAAGAAGTTACTAAAGAAACAACACTAAAATCAGGGATCGAGTTAGCCAATATGGACAAAAATGTCCGTCCTCAAGATGACTTTTACCAGTACGTTAACGGCACCTGGCTGGCTAAAACAGAAATACCGGCAGACAAATCAACTTATGGTTCATTTACCGCGCTAAGAGATAAATCTCGTGAAGACGTTAAGGTCATTATTGAAGAAACAGCTAAGTTAGAAAATGTTGAAGCTGGTTCCGACGCACAAAAAGTTGGTGATCTTTACCGTAGTTATATGAATACCGATAAGCTGGACGAGTTAGGAATCAAGCCTTTGTCTCCTGGTTTTGCTAAAATTGACGCACTTTCCAATCATGATGATATTTCTGTCTACTTTGCTGAATCACAAAAAATAGGTAGTGACGCTCCTTTCGGATTTTTTGTCAATAATGATTCAAAAAATCCAACTAGCTATATCGCCTTTATGACACAATCAGGACTAGCTCTGCCTGACCGTGACTATTATTTTAAAGATGATGAAAAATCAGTTAAATTAAGAGCTGATTATGTTGCTCATGTCGGTAAGATGTTTGCACTTGCAGGTGTTGATAATAACGAAGAAGCAGCACAAAAAGTGATGGCACTGGAAACTTCTATTGCTGATATTCACTGGACGCGCGTTGATCGTAGAGATCGTGATAAAACCTATAACAAAATGGCGACAGCAAAACTTTCAGAACTTGCCTCTAGTTTTAACTGGGGTGCTTACCTGAAATATGCCGGTATTGATGGTGAAGACGAAGTTGTTATTAGAGAAAAAAGCTACTTTGAAAAGTTTTCAAAGTTGTTTTCAGAAACTTCAGTCGAAGACTGGAAGCTTTATTTCAAATGGACATTATTACATGCCTCTGCACCACGTCTAAGTACAGAAATCAATCAAGAGAATTTCGCTTTTTACGGTACTATCTTAAATGGAACACCTGAACAGGAAGTACGTTGGAAAAGAGGTGTCGGCGCAGTTAATGAACTTCTGGGTGAAGTTGTTGGTAAAATCTATGTTAAAAAGCATTTTAAGCCTGAAGCAAAAGCTAGAATGGTCAAGCTTGTTGAAACTCTCCGTACAGCTTATAAAGAAGCGATTATTGGTCTTGACTGGATGGGCGAAGATACCAAAAAGCAGGCGCTTGATAAGCTTGCTAAATTTACCCCAAAAATAGGTTATCCTGACAAATGGCGTGATTACTCGGCATTAGAAGTAAAGTCGGATGACTTACTTGGTAACTATCAGCGTGCATCAATTTATGCGCATCAACGTCAAGTTGGAAAACTGGGTAAGCCAATCGATAAATCTGAATGGTTTATGTCACCACAAACTGTTAACGCTTATTACAATCCTGTTATGAATGAAATCGTATTCCCTGCTGCAATTTTACAGCCACCATTTTTCAATATGGAAGCTGATGATGCGGTTAACTATGGCGGCATCGGTGGTGTTATAGGTCATGAAATGGGACATGGTTTTGATGATCAGGGCGCTAAGTCTGATGGTGACGGTGTGTTGCGTAACTGGTGGACTGAAAAAGATTTAAAGGAATTTGAACTACGTACCGGCAAACTTGCAGCACAATACAGCGAATTTGAACCACTTCCTGGTGAGCACATTAATGGCGAATTGACCTTGGGTGAAAATATTGGTGATTTAGGCGGTTTAACAATTGCTCATAGAGCCTACAAACTTTCCACTAAAGATAAAGAAGATATGGTCATTGACGGTTTATCTGGCGAACAACGATTCTTTATGGGCTGGGCTCAGGTTTGGGCATATAAGTTCCGTGATGAAGCGTTAAGCAACCGTATTAAG
>CBDUHU010000494.1:0-3555 GCA_965366725.1 uncultured Kangiellaceae bacterium | reverse complement strand
ATATCAATGTTATCTTCTAACAACTGGTAAACACTACTTGAAAGAGAAAATACTTCTTGTTCATCAGTTGTTAGTGTTTGTAAAAAACAAACGTAGCGACGAATATGGAATAAGGTCACCATCGACAAGCCATGACCAACTATTGCATTATTTGCATCATTCCACTCGGGGCGTTGAGTATTGAGCCAAATTCCTCCATCAATGACAAAATTACCCAGTTTACTCAATAGTGGTACCAGTAATTTCTCCAAAAGGTTAACCAGGTGCACTTCACCTTTTTGATCGAGAACCAGCTTTCCATCTAGTCCATTTTTCTCGATTCTTTTTTCAATCAATGATGCTTTTTCTTGTTCAAAGATAATCGTACTTTTGGCATTTTTCTGGAGTTGTTCAAATGACTTTATTCGATATGGTACATTGGCATAACTGAATATCTGACGCTTGAGTAATTGCTTTAAACGGCCAGGATGAAAGTCTCTGGATAGTTCAAGTAATCTGAGCAAATATATGATCTGGTGATCTCCCCAGTAACCTATATAACTCCAGGGGTCATCTGGATCTTCTATTTCCCAGTCTATTCCTTCTTTAGTTATTCGATATGGATTATAGCCATCTATGGTTGAAGCATTAACAAATTTCGCAATGATACTTTCAATAAAGTCAGGATAACTGAAGGTGAGTGCTTCCCAGTTTTGAAAAATATCTCGCCAATTCCCCTGATAGAAAAGTATTGGTTTTCCTTCCGGATCTTTTAGTTTTATTTCAAACTGGTTCCAGGGGCGGCTCGGATCTCCGTGACGCCGGCCAAAGGTAATAGGGAGGTACTCGTAGCAAAGACGCTCCAGTTGAAGGTTGTTTTGTTGCTTTATCTGAGTTAATAATTCTTTAAAGTTGATTTCATCAGCCAGGCTTTCAATAAAACTAAGATTGTCATAGTAAACTTGTTGGTTAAACTGTTTTAATGTATCAGCAAAATCGAAAGAATTAATTGAGTATTGCTTGTTGAATATTCCGCCACGAAGAATGTTATAAAGGACATTTGCGTAGTGATGAACATAAACATTTTTTTCTGCAGTGAGTTGAAAACCATCAGCACTTGCCATAATTCTGGCAAGTTCATCGTTGCCTTGTTCAATGGATTGATTAATCGATAACACCAGATCTTCGATATTTTGTAACTGTACACTCAGCGCAATACATTGCTTTTGGCTTTGTTCTATATCGGCAACCAGCTGCCATTGATTGGTTGATCTAGGTGATAGATTGAATCTCGATTGAACCAGGTATGCGCCACGAATTCCTCTTTTATGAGTTTCGTTTTCCAGGGCTTTACCATTGCGAAAGTCATTGAGTTGTTCTGACGATAGTAAATAAACCGGGTTGGTTAGGCCTATGGAAAAGACAGTATTTGCTTTGAGTGATTCACAGGGTTCCGCACGATCAGTAATTCCAGAGTAAAGGGTAAAAAAAGCAAGCCCGGTTGTCGGTTCCAACTCATTCCATTTATAGGCATCTACCAGATTACTGGAGTTCGTTTGAGTATGGCGTGGCGTTCCTGCAGGTAAAATATTTTGCAACCCATCAACCAGGCTAATATCAACCTCGTTATTGCTCAGATTTTCAACTTCGCATTGCCGGATGAAACCGAAAGAATCGCTATGAGACCAACTATAGCGAAATACCAGTTGTAAATCATGATTGATTTCTTCAAAGTATATTTTATTACCAGCCAGGTTCTTATAAATATTGGATTGAATATTGTAAAGCCGCTGATGTTCCCGGTTAAAGGGTTCCCACTGACGGAATACTTCATTATCCCAAATTTGTATAATCGTTTTGGGTCCGCTATGCAGATAATTCTCATGGATTTTATCGACTGAAACATATGGGAATAATGCGGTTTCAGGAGATACTCTTCCTGCAGTTAAACCTCCGGTAGAAGAGATAAATAACCAATGGTCACTGTTGGAAACAATACTGCTAAAAAATGGCGGTATTTTATTGCTATGGTAGATAGCATAGTGATTTTCGCCTTTAAAATTAACAAACTTGCCAGTTGGTAAGGTATTTTCTATGTTCGCTAAATTCATTGGTGATTCAGTCAAGGTTAAACTTTCAGGGTGAAGTAATGAAACTGAGTTATTTGGCACTGTTTTCGACCTATAAAATGAAAGTTGTCTTTAATCATTGAGTGGACGGTAAATTCTGACGTAGTCAACTTCCATTCGAGTTGGAAAAATACTGTTATCAATTGGTCCACCTGCACGCCCCCAGTCACCACCAACAGCAAGATTTAGAACAATGTGGTAAGGATGATCGTAAGGCCAGGCTTGCCAGCCGGTTGACTCGTTGGAGTAAAAAAAATAAGGTGTATCGTCATAATAGACAATGATGTTTTCCGGACTCCATTGAACAGCATAAGTATGAAAAGACTGATCGATTTCATTACCAATAATACTCGCCTTTCTCTGTTGCCAGTTCTTCCAGTAATAGGCTCGATTGTGAACTGTGCCGTGGATATTATTCATATCGTAACCGACGTGCTCCATGATATCGATTTCACCGGAATTTGGCCAGGCATCGCAAGTAGAACTGCCTTGCCAGTCTTCATTCTTTTTACAGCTTGTTGAATATAAAAAAGGATCCGAAGGTAACATCCAGATTGCTGACCAGGTTCCCTGGCCCGCTGGAATTTTTGCACGGACTTCCGCATAACCATATAAGAAGTCACCTTTTCCATGAGAATGTAAGCGGGCAGAGGTATAATGACCATTACGATAATTTTCCCTGTGAGCTTCAATGATTAATTTACCATTTTCAACCCGTGCATTTTTGGGTCTGTCTGTGTAAACCTGATCTTCACGATTGACCTTTCCTGCAGGCCATCGGTTAAAGCTCCATTTATCAGGATTTGGATGGCCATCGATACTAAATTCATCATGCCAGAACAATGACCAGTGATGTTGTTTGCGCCTGGGATTGGAATGACGCAGAATAAGCCCGCTTAAAACGGGTTTTCCAATAATCGCTTTTAAGGCGATATTAATTTTTCCATCTTTTACATTAATCCCTGTCGCCGTGCGCATTAGTGCGGATAAATGTTTTCCGTCACGGGCTAATCGAACATCAAGTTTGTTAAATACTTTTTTATTTTCCGCATAAAGATCAAAAACACGAGTACCAACCGGGTTATCTTCTGGCTCAGTAAACATCAATGTCAGATCATAAGTGCCATTATCAACCGGATAACTAAAATCAATATTGCCTTCCCTATAGCTTTGATAAAGAACGCTATCCTGAGTGCCTAATATATTGCCTGATGATTTAGCTTGTGCAGTTATCTGAAGCGCATCTTTTTGATATAAAACACCGTCGCTTCCAGTGTAACTTTCCCCACCAATATTTACTGCCCAGACAATGTTAGAACCAAAATCATCAGGGTAAGAAATAGTTTTTATATCCGGAACAGGTTGTATTTTTTCCTGCGATGACGTCTGAGAGAAAAAAACGAGTAGTCCAATGGCGGTTAGAAGCCTGGAATTAAAGTGTATAGGC